>DDBE01000012.1:3317-6186 GCA_002332715.1 Flavobacteriales bacterium UBA2040 | reverse complement strand
TTTTCTACCAAGCAAATTGGAAAAATACAAATTGAAGATTTATTGGGACGTGACCCTATCGTTCTCAGCGAAGACAAAATTAAAACGCAAATTTCAGGCAAGATAATACTCGTTTCAGGTGCCGCCGGTTCTATTGGTAGCGGTTTAGTGAAACAGATATTGGAACACAAACCCAAGAAGATTTTATTACTCGATCAAGCCGAATCACCTATGTATGATCTGAATAATGAATTGCTCGGTAAACCGCACAGTTCAGAGTTGGAGGTGATAATCGGCGATATTCGAAACAAGGAACGAATGCAACGCTTGTTTGCCCATGCGAAACCTGATATTATCTATCATGCAGCGGCTTACAAACACGTTCCCTTGATGGAAAGCAATCCTTCTGAAGCGATTAAAACGAATGTAGAAGGAACGCGTAATTTGGTAGATTGTGCGCTCGAATTTGAAGTTGGGAAGTTTGTTATGATTTCAACGGACAAAGCCGTGAATCCAACGAATGTGATGGGTGCTTCCAAACGTATTGCTGAAATGTATGCCCAATTGGCCAACCAAAAAGGACAAGCGAAATTTATCACGACTCGATTCGGAAATGTTCTCGGTTCGAATGGGTCAGTCATTCCGTTGTTTCAAAAGCAAATAGAACAAGGCGGACCAATTACCTTAACGGATGAACGGATTACTCGTTTTTTTATGACCATTCCTGAAGCTTGTCAATTGGTATTGGAAGCAGGCGCAATGGGTGAGGGCGGTGAAGTTTTCGTTTTCGACATGGGTGAGTCCGTTAAAATTATCGACTTGGCGAAGAAAATGATCAAGCTCAACGGTTTGGAACTTGGTAAGGATATCGAAATAAAAGTAACTGGACTCCGTCCGGGTGAAAAACTGTATGAAGAACTGCTTGCCGATGATGAGAATACTTTGCCTACACATCACCCACTCATTTTAAAGGCAAAAGTTAGAGAAATTGAAGCAAGCATAGAAAAAGAAATTGATGAGTTAATCCAGCTTTTTGGAACGCAAGACAATCATAAACTTGTTGCTAAAATGAAAAGTCTAGTGCCGGAATACGTTTCCAATAATTCCGAATTCGAAAAATTAGATAAAAAATGACCGCTCCTTCTCCTTTTGAAATACAAGTCCGATTTTCAGATATCGATGTAATGCAACATGTTAATAATTCGATTTATCTGTCGTATTTCGAAATGACGAGAGTACATTATTTTTCGAAATTATTGAGCCATGACTGGGATTATAACAAAGATGGTTTCCTTTTAGCACGAAACGAGGTGGACTATATTTTGCCAGTTTTATTGACGGATAAGCCTAAAATAATCATGAAGACGGAAAAGATTGGTAACAAATCCTTTACGTTAAGTTATGAAATTCAAGTGGACGGAGTGATTTATACTAAAGGTATTTCAGTCATGGTGTGCTTTGATTCTGCACAAAATTCTTCTATTCCCATTCCTGCAAAAATGCGGGAGGCACTTCAAGCTTTGGTAGCGGAATGATAATTGATTAACTTTAATAAAGAATAACATGAAGTTACTGATTGGTCTTATCTTATTGATCCCAGCATTCGTGCAGGCACAACTGCCCGAAAGAAACGACGAGAAATGCTATGACAAAGCAAGACGCGTCAATGTGCGAATCAATGGTATTGAATGTGGTAAAATAGCCGGAATTGTTGATTGCAACGAGAAATTAACCTTTGATGAAAATACCAACCTCATTCTTTCTGGTAACGACGGTTCACCTTTTTCGGGTACCTGCGAAACCTGTTTTTCAAATGGACTTCTAGAGCGAAGAATTAAGTTTGTAAATGGGCGAGAGGAAGGTTCGGATACAACGTATTTCCGCTCTGGTTGCCGACAAGTGGTGCGGAATCACCTTGGCGGAGAAGAACATGGACAATGGCTGATGTACTACGATAGTTTGGATCAATTGTCATGGGAAATCAATTATCTAGTTGGAGACAAACATGGAAAATCAATCTTTTTCACGAAAGATGGCGACACCACACTTTGGGAAAATTATAGCAAAGGATTATTGAATGGAACGAAGCGGATGTATTATCCCGAATCCATTATAAAAAAGGAGATAAATTATTTGGCCGGTCGCTTGAACGGTTCATATAAATATTGGAGTGATGACAGTACCTTGCTTGAAAACCTCAACTTTAAAAATGGGCAAAAAGATGGCGTACTGAAGTATTACTTCAACGATGGAACGCTCTTGAAAGTTGAAAATTGGGTCGAAGGTGTCAAAAATGGAGAGTTCAAAACCTTCTATTATCAAGGTCATGTTCAAACCCAAGAGAACTACAAAAAAGGCTTGAAAGAGGGTGATTTTTTGGAATATTTCCCATCGCAAACCTTGAAAAGAAGACATGTTTACAAAAAAGATGTTTTACTCGAAGATCACGTCTACAATGAAAATGGTGAACAAACATACTCTTTCGGCAAACCAACGGAAGTAAAGAAAGGAAACGAAGATGACGAAGTGCCTGGAGTAATTCCAGATAAACCGAAGAAATCGAAAAAGAGATTCTGGAAGTTTTGGAAGAAAGGAGAGTGATTTTAGTAATTACATGAGCAGTTGACGGTTAAAACCGAAACCACAAACACAGCCGCTGTCTCCGTTCTCAAACGATTCTTGCCTAAATCTAAAGTCGTATACCCTTTTTTCTTTGCGTAATCTACCTCTTCCAAAGTAAAATCGCCTTCTGGCCCGATCATAACAGGACCATTCATTTTCCAATCTTGAATCGTCTCTTTCGCAGAGTCGTTGCCGTAACAATGCGCAATGGCGCCGTTTGGATTGTCTTTGATGAAGGTTAAAAGAGGAGTGAGGTCAACTAATTGGG
>DDBE01000012.1:0-3055 GCA_002332715.1 Flavobacteriales bacterium UBA2040 | reverse complement strand
AGAGTGAGGTCAACTAATTGGGGTAAATAATACCGCTTCGATTGCTTCACGGCTGAAAGCAATATCTTGTGCAAGCGCTCCATTTTGACCAATTTGCGTTCGTTATTTTTACAATGTAGAAGTGTAATCGTATCTGCACCAATTTCAGTCGCTTTTTCAATGACCCATTCCAATCGGTCCATGTTTTTAGTAGGAGCTATGGCCAAATGGATTTCACGTACTGATTTCTCTTCAAAAGTGCTATAAAGCAACTCTACCTCACATTTCTTTGGATGTGCCAAGGTGATTTTGGCAATCCCACGCGTTCCAATTCCATTACAAAGTTCTAATTCCTGTCCCTCACGATGACGAAGCACTTTTACCAAATGATGCGACTCCTCCTCACTTAAAACAAGCTGTGTACTCTTGGAATCGAAATCGAGATGATAGGCCGTGTGCATTAATTCATCAATTTAAAAACAAGTTCGCGCATCAATTCACCTTCCGTAAAATGACTGTTGTCTACACCCTTGCTTTTCAAATCATATTCGTGAAGGGTGGCGATGTTAGCACTAATTTTCTTTGGATTGTATACACGCAAGTACGGCTTGCTTTTGTTCACTGCGAATGGCGGCATTCCAACTCTCTGGGCAATTTCTCCATCAGAAGCACCTTTCATGAAATGCATCCGCATCAATTGAGAAAAGAAGCGAAATAAATTCCCAACGACAACGACCAAAGGCCCGTTTTTGGGATTGGCTTCGAAATAACTGACGATTTGAAATGCTTTAGGAACGTCGCGCTCGGCAATGGCATTAGTTAATTCAAACATATTGTAGTCTTTCGAAATCCCAATATTTTCCTCAACATGAACTTCGTTAATCTGACTTCCTTTTTCGACCAGGATACTTAGTTTGTCCAATTCGCCTTGAATCTTACTCAAATCGGTTCCTAGAAATTCAAAAAGCATAATAGCCGCTTTGTCGGATAGGTTGTATCCCATCTCCTTAGCCATGCGTTTGATGAAGTCGACCATCTTGTATTCTTTGACCTTTTCTGCCAAAAAGACAACGCCATTCGCTTTTATTGCTTTGAAAATAGCACTTCGCGCATCTAATTTCTTGTATTTATAGCAAAGGATAAAAATCGTTTGTGGATTTGGACTCTTCATATACGGTTCCAATTCCGCAATCTCCGAAAATGATTGTGCTTCACGAAGAATTACAACTCTTCTTTCAGCCATGGTCGGGTAACTCTTCGCCTCGTTAATGAGTTGAAGCGCGTCGGCATCTTTTCCGTAAGCAGTCGTTAAATTGAAATCACGTTCGTGCTCTTCCAAGGCGTTCTCAACAATACCATCACTGATTTGGTCAATGAATAAGGCTTCCTCTCCATGCAATAAATAGATGGGATGAAAATTCTTTGCCTTCGCTTGTTTTATGAGTTCGAGATGGTCCAAATCTTATACTTTGTGGTTCGACCAAATTTCTGACAAAGCAACAATCGTTTTAACTGCTTTTTGCATGTCTTGCACACTCACATATTCGTGACGTGAATGAATCGCCATTTCGCCCGTAAAGATATTTGGACAAGGTAAACCCATAAAGGAAAGACGAGATCCGTCTGTTCCTCCACGTATCAAATCCACTTTTGGTGTCAGTCCTGCTTTTTCCATCGCTTGTAAGGCGTATTCTGTAACGAAAGGCACTGTGTCCAATACTTCACGCATATTTCGGTATTGTTCCTTAATTGTGAACGTGGTGTGCAATTCTGGATAATTTGCCAAAACACCGTCTAAAATCGCTTTCAATCTCGTTTGATGAAGTTCTAATAATTTGGTGTCATGATCGCGAACAATGAAACTTACCGATGCGTTCTCCAAAGTCCCAGTTATAGATGTTGGATGAACAAATCCTTCACGTTTCTCAGTAGTTTCTGGCGACCATTCATTTTTCGGAAGAGCGGCAACAAATTCGCTGGCCACTTTAATGGCATTCACCATTTTCCCTTTGGCATAACCAGGATGTTCGCTTATTCCTCTAATTTCAACGGTAACGGCATCGGCAGAAAAGGATTCATTTTCCAAAGAACCTTCAGGTCCACCATCCAATGTGTATCCGTAATCAGCATTCAATTTTTTCATGTCCAAGAAATCCACGCCACGACCAATTTCTTCGTCCGGTGTAAATAAAATTCTGATATCGCCATGCGGAACAGACGGATTCTTCATCATGTAATACGCGAAATCCATGATGATTGCAACCCCAGCTTTATCATCCGCACCTAGCAATGTTTTGCCACTCGCCGTGATGATATCATCTCCAATTTTTTGTTTTAAATACCAGTGTTTATCTGTCGTAATGACTTGAGAACTATCATCTGGTAAAGTGATCGGGTTGCCATCGTAATTTCTATGAACGATTGGTTTAACGTCTTTACCTGTTACATCAGGAGCGGTGTCCATGTGCGAGCAAAAGCAAATTGTAGGCACTTTGTAATCCAGGTTGGAAGGAATAGTTCCAAAAACATATCCATGTTCGTCCATCTCCGCATCAGAAATACCCAATTCTTTCAATTCTTGCACCAAAACTTTTCCTAAATCCTTTTGAATGAGGGAAGAAGGGAAGGTTGGCGAACCAGGAATAGCTGTTGTATCAATTTGTACGTATCGTATAAACCGTTCTTCGACGGTAGATGGAGTGCTCATTTTTTTAGTTTTTACCAAAGATAATCGACTCGTCAGAATTAGCAATGAAAAAGAAGGTTTCTATTTCTATTATAGAAAAAATTATGGTAGAAATGATAAAAAGTGTTAGAATACGCGATGTTTTGCCGCAGAAAAGCTAGATTTAACATATGATTAAACTCATTTTTATCTCCTTTTCAGTGATTATTGCTTTTCAGTGTGTAGCTCAGGTTCCGAATGAGCAAATTTTCGACAATTTGTCGTCTGACTTTAAGTACGAATTGCGAACGAAGAATTTTTATAAAATGAATGGAGCCAACAAGAAAGATAAAATTGGCGATAGCATAAAACTGGGTTGTTCTTAATTTGATAAAAACGGACTGCAAATAG
>DDBE01000137.1:5894-11917 GCA_002332715.1 Flavobacteriales bacterium UBA2040 | reverse complement strand
TCAAATGCGTTCTTTTGTACAAAAGAACGCATTTGAAGTCATTATTTTATAGATTTCTACTAGTATTCCTGCAAATCACCTTTGCATTTAGCGTTTTTAGTCAACAAAAAATTGGCGTGGTTCTCAGTGGTGGCGGGGCAAATGGATTTGCGCACATCGGTGTTTTACAGGCTTTAGAAGAAAAAGAAATACCAATCGATTACATCACGGGAACTTCTGCAGGAGCTTTAATTGGGTCCATGTACGCAGCTGGTTATTCGCCAAATGAAATAAAAGCCCACTGTTTAGATCCGAACTTCATTTTAATGGCCACAGGTCAACTTAATCCGTCCCAAGAATATTTTAGTAAAGAAAATGATGTGAATTCAAGTATGTTTACACTAAGATTTAGTTTAGACAGTATCTTGAACAAGTCCTTGCCAACTAATTTTAATAGCTCTACTTTTTTAGATTACGAATTAATGCGCCTACTTGGAACAACTGGTGAAGCGTGTAACAATGATTTTAACCAGCTCTTTGTGCCCTTTAGATGTTTGGGATCCGATATCGTTAGTAAGGAGAATGTCATTTTTAAAAATGGAAATTTGAACGAAGCCGTTCGAGCATCAATGACCTACCCATTTTATTTTCAACCATTGCGGGTAAATGGTCGATTATTATTCGACGGAGGATTATATAACAATTTCCCTGGAGATATTCTGTATCATGAATTTAGCCCTGATTATATAATTGGGTCCAATGTTTCGTACAACGCTGATGAACCGATGGAAAACGACCTGATTAGTCAAGTCACGAACATGTTAGTTCGTTACTCCAATTTTGATTTGCCGTGTGAATCTGGAATATTGATTGAACCCGAATTAGAAATTGGGACTTTTGATTTTGACCAGGTTGAACTGGCAATTCAAAACGGTTATCAGACCGGGTTAAAATATGCCGACAGCATACTTCAGTATATCGAACATACGATTGATACAGCTCAGTTGAATGTAAGAAGAAAGGCCTTTCGATCGAAAGTTCCTCCCCTAGTTGTTTCGTCTATTTCAAGTAGTTTAAATAAAAACGGTCAAAGCTTTGTAAATAATTCATTACTCAGAAAGAAAAGAAAAATTTTAATAGAGGAAGAAACGATTGAAAAACGGTATTTCCGATTATCTCAAACAGAACATATCGATTTCATATTCCCGAATCTTGAATTAGATAGCAATAATTTGTATAAAATGGATCTCGTCGTCCGTAAGAAGAACAAGTTCAAATTTGATATTGGTGGTCACTTCTCATCGCGTCCTGTAAATACCACCTTTTTGGGATTGAGTTACATGCACCTAGGAAAATTGGCATGGAAACTCAATGGCGAATCTTATTTCGGTAAATTTTATGGATCATTAAAAACAGATTTACAAATAGAAGTGCCTTCTTTGTTTCCAATTACAATAGAGCCATATTTCACATTGAATCGCTGGGACTACTTTCGAAGTTTCGCCACTTTTTTCGAAGATGTTAAACCGTCCTTTCTTGTTCAAAATGAAATGTATTATGGACTGAGATTCACTCATCCAGTGCTCAGAAACAGCAAGTCTACTTTCGATTTCAGGATGGTTGACATGACTGATGAATATTATCAAACGGATCAATTCACTTCAATTGATACGGCAGATTTCACGAAATTTAATGGGCAAACTTTTAGCTGGAAACTCGAACACAATACTTTAAACAAAAAGCAATTTGCTAACTCAGGACATCAATTCGCCTTCAAAGGCAGATACGTCGTTGGTAAAGAAGAATCTGTCAGTGGTTCCACGTCTCCAACAGAATACGACCTCGCAAAGAATCATAGTTGGATTAATTTAAACTTTGAAGGACAAACATTTCCAATTGATTTCAAACATTTCCACTTAGGTTTGCAAGGCAAGGCAACTTTTAACAGTCAGAGTCTCTTTTCCAATTATACGGCGACCATCTTATCGATGACTGCCTTCAATATTATTCCAGATGCTGGGACATTTTTCTTGCCTGAATTCCGCTCTCCTCTTTATATTGGGGGTGGGTTTAATGCGATTTGGTCTATTCGTAAAAACATAGACTTCCGCTTCGATGGCTTTATTTACCAACCATTCAGACAGCTGATTATTAACGATGATAACACCTTCGGGTATTCAAAACCATTCAAAGGAGAATCTTATTTGGCCTCGACTTCTTTAATATTTCATTCCATACTTGGTCCATTACGGGCAACTTTAAACTACTTTCCAAAACAAACAGACGCGCCATTGAGTTTTCAAATCAGTTTTGGTTATGTACTTTTCAACGAAAGAGCCATCCGATAAGAAAGTAGTTTTTATCTTTATCACATAATTCGAAATAAGAAATGGAAAAAATTATAAGTGGAATTCAACAAATGGGAATTGGGGTACCTAACGTTCCAGAAATCTGGAAATGGTACCGCAAGTTTTTTGGGGTCAACGTTCGTTTATTCGAAGATGCTGCCGAAGCGCCACTTATGACGAAATATACAGGTGGTCAAGTACAATCACGAACCGCTACCCTTGCTCTATCTATGGATGGTGGTGGTGGATTTGAAATCTGGCAATACACATCTCGTGGAACCGAAAAAGCTGACTTCGACATTAAAATGGGTGATTTAGGACTATACATGTGTCGCATTAAATCACACGACATCGCCGCAAGTTTTACTTATTTTAAAAAGAATGGCGCAAATCTGAAAAGCGAATTAATGTCACGTCCCGATGGTGGACAACATTTCATTGTAGAAGATCCGAACGGAAACTTATTTGATATCGTCGAGGGCTTAGGTTGGTTTTCAGACACCAAACATCCAAGCAGATGTGGAGCCGTGGCAGGAACTATGATTGGTGTTTCGGATATTGACGCCTCGAAAAAATTGTATTGCGATGTTCTTGGGTACACGGAGGTTGTATATGACGAAACGTCACAATTCTCAACTTTTGATAACATTCCTGGAGGAAAATCTACTTTTAGAAGAGTTTTATTGGCACATCCCGAAGATAGAAAAGGCCCTTTTGCGCAACTTTTAGGTCCAACGGAAATTGAATTAATTCAAGCCACAGAACGTTCAGATGTGCGCAAAATATTTGAGAATAGATTTTGGGGCGATTGGGGATTCATTCACCTTTGCTTCGACGTTCAAGGCATGGATCAATTGAAAAACGATTGTGAAAAAGCCAGCTTCCCTTTTACAGTAGACAGCGGCAGTACTTTCGACATGGGTGAAGCGGGTGGTCGTTTTTCATACATTGAAGACCCTGACGGAACATGGATTGAATTTGTGGAAACACATAAAGTTCCAATTATGAAAAAATGGGGCTGGTATATCAACCTAAAAAAACGAAACCCAGAGAAACATTTACCCAAGTTTATGCTCAAGACTATGGGATTAAGTAAAGTTAGTGACTAGGATTCACATAAACGGTTTAAAGTATTGAGTAAACGGTCCGTTTATCTGTTCGTTTATCACTAAATTTGTTACTCAGAATAAATTACAAATGAAAAAAACACTTTTCTCCCTTTTCGCCCTAAGCGCTTTATTACTTTCTGGATGCAACGAAGAAGTTCAGGTCAACGCGAACTACGAGCCTACTCCCGTTATTTTTGGATTGCTTGATCAGAGTGAAAATATCCACATGATTAAAATCAATAGAGGATTTGTCGGACCGGGCGATGCTTTTACATTCGCACAAATTCCAGATTCTAATTATTTTGATAATGTTTCAGGAAAAGTAGAAGAGCTAATCAATAATGTTGCCGTTCGAACATGGCAATTGCAAGACACGCTTATTAATACGAAAAGTACTGACGGAGTATTTTTCGGCCCCCAACAAAAAGTTTATTTTTTCAACAATGGTTCAACTCCTTTGGATGAAAATGCAACGTACCGATTAACGGTTGACATCAACGAAGGTGAACTCGAAGTCATTGGAGAAACAAAATTAGTAGCTGGATTTGGAACCCAAAATAGCTTGCAAGTTCAAACTGCTTCCTTGAAAGTAGCGAAAGATCCGGGTGAATATCTTGCTCCAACAGTTTGGACAAGTGCTGGAAATGCTGCCTTTGGAAGTGTTGCAATCAATATTGATATCGCTGAAATTAGAGGCACGGATACTACCTTTTTGAAAATTCCATGGAAATTGGGTGAAGGCCCTGTCTCTTCAGGTAAAGTATCAGCAACTGGACAAGGGGAAACATTTTATAGCCTAATTCGCGCTGGTTTAACGAATGACAACACGATTACAAGACGAAATTTCATGGGTTTCACTGCTGAATTTATAGGTGGATCTACAGATTTTTACAATTATATTTTGGTGAATAAACCGAGTAGTTCTTTAACACAGACGAAACCAACGTTTACAAATTTGAGTGTTTCTAACGGCTATAAAGTAGTTGGTTTATTTTCGGCGAGACATACCGTTCGTCAATACAAACCGTTTGTTTTTGGAACTTTGTACTACGTAAGAGCGTTAGATCAAAATTCTACGAGAGAACTTTGCCAGGGAAACATTTTAGCGACCTACTTATTTTGTAGCCAGCATCCTGGCGATATTGGAGGAGTTAATCCAAAAGATTACGCTTGTCCTTGATTTCCCAATCCAATTAAGAAAGAAATAGTAGTATTTTTAAAACATGAATGAAAGGATTACCCTTTTTGTTGATGTAATCATACCCGTACCTATTCATCGGGCGTTTACATATCGTTTGCCTTTTGAAATGAATGAATTTGTTCAGATTGGTGCTCGTGTAATCGTTCCATTTGGAAAAGCAAAGTTGCTAACAGGACTGATTGTCAACATTCATGAGAATGCTCCAGAGACCTATCAAGCAAAGTATGTAGAACATATTCTCGACGATCAGCCAATAATTACGAGCAATCAATTGAAGTTTTGGAAATGGATGGCAACGTACTACATGGCACCAATTGGTGATGTCATGAATGCTGCACTTCCCTCCAATTTCAAATTGGCAAGCGAAACTAAAATCACCCTTCATCCCGATTTTGATATCCGCACACCTGTGCAAGATGACAGAGAAATTGCTATTCTTGATGCGCTAGAAGTTCAAGAAGTACTGGATTTAAAGGAAATCTCTGAAATCGTCGGCATAAAAACGATTCAACCTATCATCAAAAAAATGCTGGACAAAAAGTACATCCTTACCTTGGAAAGTTTGGATCATAAATTTGTTCAAAAAACTGCACTTTTCGTTTTGTTAACTGACGAATTCTTGGTGGAAGAAAATCTGTCACACGTTCTTGATGATTGGACTGGTAAAAAAGCAAAAGAAAAACAAACTCAAGCTATTCTCACATTAATATCTGCTGGGAAATACCAATCTGGACGCATGGAGTCTGTTCTAAAAAAAGACCTTGAAGATAAAGGAATCTCAGCCAGTACGATAAAAACATTGGAGAAAAACGGGGTGTTCCTAATTGAACGTCAAGTGATTTCGAGAGTGAACAAGGAAGATGATGAAAATGAGACCTTCCGAGAATTTGAGCTATCCGAAAGTCAATCTCGCGCATTATCCGAAATCAAGGAGAGTTTTGAAACGAAAAATGTTTGCCTACTGCATGGAGTAACGGGTTCAGGAAAAACGGAAATATACGTTCGCCTTATACAAGAACAATTAATATTGGGCAACCAAGTCCTCTTTTTAGTGCCTGAAATTGCATTGACAACCCAACTGATAAAGCGACTTCAGAAAATATTCGGTCAACAGGTTGGTGTATATCATTCAAAATTCAATCAAAACGAACGGGTAGAAATTTGGAATAGCATACTCGAGAACAATCCAGATAACTATAGAATTGTTGTTGGGGCTCGTTCATGCGTTTTTCTTCCATTTCAGAAATTAGGGTTGGTTATTGTTGATGAGGAACATGAATCAACCTTCAAGCAATACGAACCTTCGCCACGCTATAATGGTCGAGATAGCGCAATGGTACTTGGTCAAATTCACGATGCAAAAGTATTGCTAGGATCAGCAACGCC
>DDBE01000137.1:3817-5543 GCA_002332715.1 Flavobacteriales bacterium UBA2040 | reverse complement strand
AGCCGACTTGAAAAAGGAAAAAAAACAGAATAAGAATTTTCAATTTTTCTCCAATTTCTTAATTGAATCCATCAAGGAAGCGTTAGACAACAAGGAACAAATTATCCTCTTCCAAAACAGACGCGGATACAACCCAAGATGGCAATGCGAAGTATGCAGTTGGACGCCACATTGTATCAATTGTGATGTTTCCTTGACGTATCACAAGCAATCGAATTCATTAAAATGCCATTATTGTGGTTATCTCACTGCCCCAATGGGATCTTGTCTCAAATGTCAGAGCAATCGACTAAAAATGATTGGATTTGGAACAGAAAAGATTGAGGACGAAATGGGGATTCTCTTTCCCGATGCTACAACAGCCCGATTGGACGCCGATACTACTCGAAGTAAAAACGCGTATTCCTCCATTCTCGATGCATTTGAAAACCGACAAGTGGATATTTTGATTGGAACACAAATGGTCACCAAAGGTCTAGATTTCGACCATGTTAGTTTAGTTGGGATTTTAGATGCTGAAGACATGCTCAATCGACCAGATTTCAGAGCGTTTGAAAAATCATTTCAACTGATGACACAAGTTTCTGGTCGTGCTGGACGAAAAAACAAACGCGGAAAAGTGATTGTTCAAACCGGACAAGTAGACCATTGGGTGATTGAAAAAGTGCATGAATACGATTACGAAGGATTCTTTGCTCATGAATTGATCGAAAGGAAAAACTTTATGTATCCACCATTTTATAAAATCATTGAGCTCACCTTAAAGCACAAAAAAGAATACATTTTAGACATTGCTGCTCACAAATTGGCGGAGGCTTTGAAGGTTCCCTTTAAGGAACGTGTTTTAGGTCCTGAATACGCGATTATACCTCGTGTCAATAATCAATTTATTAAGGTTATCAAATTACGATACGAGAAGACGGTTTCTGATAAATCAGTAAAGGAGAAAATTCAGAAGGTTTTGAATGAGTTTTTTACCCATCCCGACAATAAATCGGTGCGGGTTTCAATTGATGTGGATCCTATTTAAGTAGATTTTAATTATTTAAAAAAACAACATTTTAACGTACCTATCAAAAGAAGGTCATCTAAAAATTTTTTGATTGATCATTTTCTCCCCAACCTACAACAAAAAACCCGTCTTGAATATTCAAAACGGGTTCTATAGTAGGTGATTCTGTTGTAGTATTTTATCCCAAATAAGACCTTAACATCTTACTTCGAGAAGTATGCTTCAATCGACGTATCGCTTTTTCCTTGATTTGACGAACTCTTTCTCTCGTCAATTCAAATCGAGTACCTATTTCTTCCAAAGTATGCGCAGGCATGCCTCCTAAACCGTAGTACATTTTCAATATTTCACTTTCGCGAACCGTCAAAGTCGATAAACTTCGATCGATATCTTTTTGTAAGGACTCAACAACCAATTCACGCTCTGGACCAGGTAAACTATCATTAGGAAGCACATCGTACATGCTCGAAGATGATTCATCCCCTGCAATTAAAGGTGCATCCATCGATACGTGGCGTCCGTTGTTTCTCAAGGATTGTCGAACATCTTCAACTGTGCACTCTAAGAATTCTGCTAATTCCTCAGCAGAAGGTGGACGCTCATATTTTTGTTCCAACTCACCAAAAGCTTTGTTGATTTTATTGATGGTTCCAATTTTATTCAAAGGCAAACGAACAATTCTCGCTTGCTCAGCCAAGGCTTGCAAAATAGATT
>DDBE01000137.1:2244-3496 GCA_002332715.1 Flavobacteriales bacterium UBA2040 | reverse complement strand
CGTTCAGCAGCTTTAATCAAACCAACATTTCCTTCGTTGATCAAATCGGGCAAAGACAAACCTTGATTTTGATATTGTTTGGAAACAGAAACTACGAAACGAAGATTCGCCTTCGTTAATTTTTCCAATGCTACCCTATCTCCATCGCGAATTCTACGCGCCAAATCGACCTCTTCTTCAGCGCTAATCAAATCAACTCGACCGATCTCCAAAAGATATTTGTCCAAAGACGCATTTTCTCTGTTGGTGACCTGCTTTACGATTTTTAGTTGTCTCATTTTTGGTATTTAAGTTAAACCTTGAACTATATATACGTACACACTTGAAAAAAAGTTGGGTATATTTGGATATTTAACAAATTTTACTTTTTAAATGTTTAGTGAAAAACAGCTCCATGATACTCCAATAACTTTAAAATGGTGCGTTTCGTTACTCCCTTCTAGGTAGTTTTAACTTACATTTGCAAAATGAAAATTTTAATGGTCTGTCTGGGTAATATTTGTCGATCGCCATTGGCAGATGCTCTTTTGAAAAAAAAAGTAGCCGAACTTGGATTGAATATTGAAGTAGATTCCGCTGGAACTTCAGATTATCACATTGGTGGTGAACCCGATAAAAGAACCCAAGAAAATGCATTGAATCATGGTCTAGACATGAGTTTTCTTCGTGCTCGACAATTCACAAAAAAAGATTTTGACACCTTCGATTTGATTTATGTCATGGACAAAAGCAACGAAAGCAATGTTCTGTCTCTTACTACCAATTCGAATCACAAAGACAAAGTGAAACTGATTTTAGACTTGCTCGATGACACGAAATACAACGAAGTTCCAGATCCATATTATGGTGGGGAACAGGGTTTTGAAACAGTCTATACTATACTCGACCAAGCAACAAACAAAATTCTCGAAGAAATTTCAATACAGAAACAATGAGTGCACCCAAAAAATATTTAGGCAGTTTATTCCTTCTGCCCTGCCCTATTAGCGAAGAAGATTTTAAAGCTGTAATTCCTGAAGAGGTTGTAAAACTTGCTGGTTCTTTGCGATACTTTGCTGTCGAAGATTTGAAATCTGCTCGTCGTTTTTTACGTCGAATGGATAGAGAATTTCCAATTGATGACAGTAAATTTTTTATCTTGAATAAGAAAACAGGAGCACATCAAATGGAAGAAATGTTGATGCCACTTTTGAACGGTGAAAACATGGCTATCATAAGTGAAGCGGGTTGTCCTGGTATTGCAGATCCTGGA
>DDBE01000137.1:0-1923 GCA_002332715.1 Flavobacteriales bacterium UBA2040 | reverse complement strand
AACCTTGTTGATTATGCGCATCAATCAAATATAAAAATTCGGCCTTTGGTTGGGCCTTCTTCCATTCTCCTTGCACTTATGGCGAGTGGATTTAATGGACAAGTTTTTACTTTTCATGGATATCTTCCAAAGGAGCGAAAAGACCGAATTCGAAAATTGAAAGATTTTGAATTCAGCACCATTCAATCCGGACATACTCATCTTTTTATGGATACACCATATAGAAATATGCACGTTTTGGATGATTTATTAAATGAATTGGGCGACAACACCCAGATTTGTATTGCCAATCAAATTACAGGACAAAACGAGCGTATCGAAACGCGAACAGTTCTCGATTGGAGAGAAAATGCCTTTGATTTAGGGAAAACTCCGACCATTTTTGCCATTGGTGTAGGACAAAAGGCAAAATAATAACCTTAAGTTTGCCCAGCCTTTTCAAATTGAGTTAAGAGAGATGATTATATACAAAACGTTAGAAGAAATTGCCATTATGCGTGAAGCTGCCCAAGTTGTAAGCAGAACTTTAGGAAAGGTGGCAGAAAGAATTGGTCCTGGTGTCACTCCAAAAGAATTGGATATCTATGCTGAGGAATATATACTTTCACAAAATTCAGTACCCGGCTTTAAAGGTTTATACGGTTGTCCAAGCACACTATTAATTTCTGTCAATGAACAAGTAGTGCATGGTTTACCAACTGAACGTCCACTAGAAGAAGGCGACATCGTTTCGGTAGATTGTGGTGCGGTTTACAAGGGATATTATGGTGACCATGCCTACACGTTTGGAATTGGTGAAATAAGTGCTGAAAAGGCACAACTTTTAAAAATAACAGAAGAATGCCTTTATTTGGGGATTGAGCAAGCAAGAGTCGGCAGTCGGCTAGATAATATTGGTTGGGCGATCCAAACCCATGCAGAAAAACATGGGTATGGAGTTGTTCGCGATTTAGTGGGACACGGTCTTGGCAAAAGTTTGCACGAAGATCCACAAGTGCCAAATTATGGTCGACGTGGACGAGGTAAAAAGATACAAAATGGACTGACAATCGCTATTGAACCAATGATCAACATGGGGACAGAAAAAGTAGAGCAATTGGATGATAATTGGACAATCGTTACCGCAGATGGGAAACCGAGCGCACATTTCGAGCACGACATCGCTGTTGTTGATGGAGAACCTGTGATCCTTTCTACTTTTGATTTCGTATTGGAGGCATTAGACAAAAAATAATGGGCGAACGTAAGCTGTTTCAATCTGTTTTTTTGACTCTAATAGCGTACGGTTTTGTTAGTTTTTTTCAATCTGGCGTTTTTCTAGTTCCTCTACCCGCTTTTGAAATTGTAATTCTAGGTATTGCACTATATTTTGGTGTAAAGCATCTTCGGATGAATAAATTCGCATCCATCCTGTTTGTTCTTTTTGGAATTTTTCAATTCTTTGGTCGAATTTACAATTACAACTTCTTCCTTTCGGACGATTCAATGTATGAACTATCCCAAACCTTTTGGGTAGATGGATTTTATCTTTTTAGTGGTGTTTTACTCGGTTTTCTTTTCTTTTTCCAGCACAAAACCTCCTTCGGCATCGTTCTTAAAACGCTCATTTCATTGACCTTAGTTGTCGGTCTCGCTTTGCCTTACCAATGGGTATCTATTCTTCCTTTGGCATTGATTTTTGTCCTATATTTTAAAAAAGATATTCTCTTTAAAAACCAGCACAGTTTTTGGCTGTATCTTTTGGCATTTGCGGTAAGTCGGGAGTTGACATTGTATCTTCTATAAAAATTTCATTTTTTTTATTATTTGTTTCCACGAGTACAATGAATTTGCTACTTTTGCGCACGTTCTTTGAACATAAGGAGGATTGGGTGAGTGGCTGAAACCACCAGTTTGCTAAACTGCCGTACGGGTAACTGTACC
>DDBE01000091.1:499-3907 GCA_002332715.1 Flavobacteriales bacterium UBA2040 | reverse complement strand
ATCAACAGACAATGCAAATTGACCTTGAATTTGACCAAAAGCATGTAACGATAATAAGAAAATGAAAAACGCAGCTATTTTCAGGAACATACGCTATTTGGTTCGATTATAACAAACTCAAAACCAAATATAAAGCAATAATTATTTTGGAACAAATAGCGTCTTTAAATAAAAGCAAACTCTACCCGACGATTATTCTGCTTTCCTTCTTCGGTATCATTGCGATCGACTGGTTTTTTCTCGCCGTTAAATTCGATTTCGATTCGGTCAGCGGCTATTCCCTGATTCACGAAGTAGTCGATAATCGCTTCGGCCCGACGTTTTGATAAATCATCGTTGTAGGCGTCCGTTCCATCCGCATCTGTATTTCCAGTTACTCTAACACGCAAATCACTATGCCCATTCACCACACGAACAATTCTTGTCAGAAAATTATTGTATTCTGGTCGAATTTCGGCCTTATCGTAATCGAAGTAAATGGGTTGGAAAACGAAATTTTTTCTATCCTCAGATCGAATTTCGGGTGCTTTCAATCCCATTTCTAGATCTTTGATCAATCCATCACGGCTACTATGCGATGCAATGCTTGATTCGTCACTAAAAACATTTTTCGTTCGAAATAAGATAATAGTGCCGGCATTCGTTCGACAATCTGAACTCGTGTAGTTGCCTTCGAGATATCCGGTTTCAGAGTTGTAGACCAAAGTTCCTTTAAGTTTGCACCATGAAATTCTAGAATTGCCTTCTTTTTTAGTGTAAACAACATGTTTAAATTCAACTGTTTTATCCTTGACAGTTCCGTATTGTTTCCCAATTGCATAAAATTCTGTCTTGTAGATTTCCTCTCGTGTTCGTCCAGATGATTTACCAGATTTGGTTTCTATTTCCATGAAAAACGGATTAGATTGCGTCATCCCTTTGCCGTTTTGCACGAGAATTCCTTGCCATAATCCGTCCAGATCCGACTGGCTAAAGGAAAGTGCCGGCAATAGAATAATAGATATGAATATGAGTATCCGCATACTTGTTATTCGTATAAAAGCAAAAAATGTTCCAGATTGCATTAGAATATGATGCCTAAGATAAGTTAAAGCTAAATACACCCTTAAATCTCCTTTAAAGTTTTGTTATTTTTAGACCCATGATTAAAATCTTCCCACTTTTAGTTTACTTTATCTCAACAATAACCTATGCTCAAAAACCTGAGCAATGGAGTTCATCAGAAATCTTCAAAAATCTTCAAAAACTAAATGTTCAAGTAAGAGTATTGTATCTCGCTGCACATCCAGATGATGAGAACACGCGTTTCATCGCCTATTGTGCGAATAATAAATTAGCGGCAACAGCATACATGTCTTTGACAAGAGGCGACGGTGGACAAAACTTGATTGGGCCTGAACTTCGGGAAGAGTTGGGCTTGATACGTACGCAAGAGTTGCTTATGGCACGCTCAGTCGACGGTGGAAGACAATTTTTCTCTAGAGCCAATGATTTCGGTTATTCGAAAAACCCAGAAGAAACATTTCGAATTTGGGACAAAGAAAAAGTCCTAGGCGATTTAATCTATGCGATTCGCGCTTTTCAACCAGATGTTATCGTTTGTCGTTTTCCAGCTGATGGAGGAGGGGGGCATGGTCATCACACAGCATCCGCCATTTTAGGTGACGAAGCGTTCGATTTGGCAGCAGATTCAAATTCGTATCCGGAGCAATTGACGTCAGTAAATGTTTGGCAAGCACGCCGACTAGTAACCAATACCGGACGGTGGTGGAACGATTCTATTTCAGGAGATGATCCAAACGTGGTAACAGAAGATATCGGTCAATACGAAAGTTTATTGGGTACGTCTTGCAACGAGATAGCCGCAGTAAGTCGAACGATGCACAAGAGTCAAGGTTTTGGTTCTACTGGAGTTAGAGGCGAACAGGTCGAATATTTCGAACATGTAAAAGGAGAAAAAGCGAGAAAGTCATTATTTGATGACGTCGATTTTTCATGGAAAAGGGTAGAAGGTTCACGTTCGGTTCAAAAAATGATTAATAAAATCATTAAGAAATACGATTTACAGCATCCAGAAGCAAGTATACCGGCTCTTTTTAAGTTGCGTAATGCTTTGAAAAAACTAGATACTGAACCTCGTGTTCTAGAAAAAATAAAGGAAGTTGAAGAACTTATTTTGCAATGTGGTGGTGTTTATCTTGAGGCCGTTTCGAATAAATTTGCCGTTTCTCACGATGATTCCATATCTATAAATTTTGAATTCATTGCCCGTCAATCCAATAAATTCGCATTCACTTCATTTCGTTTTACGAACTTAAATTGGGCGAGAGAAGGTCATGAAAGATTGGTCCAAAACAAGCCGTATACTCAAAATATTGTTTTGCCAGTTCCATCGACAATTGAAACCTCAAATTCATATTGGTTGAAGGAATCTGGAACTTTAGGAACATATTCTTTGGCAAAACAAGACCTAGTGCTTCAACCCGACAATAGACCTTTGACCTTCGTTTGGATAGATTTACTTTATGATTTTGAAAAAATTCGAGTTAAGGTGCCACTTGTTTACAAAGAAAACGACCCCGTTAAAGGTGAAATTTATAAACCATTTTATGTTCAACCATCTATTTCTATTCGTGTTGAAGAAGATAATGTTTTGGCCAAAAGAGCTGAAAAGCAAATAATTAAGGTTCATGTCAAAAACTTTACCGATCGTTTTTCAGGTTATTGGAAAGTTGAAGTTCCTAAAGGATGGACGTTAAATGAATACGATGAAAACATTTTTTGGACGAAGAAGAATGAAGAGCAAACTTTCATTTTTGAACTTACCCCATGCGAAAATGCAGAATCTGGTAAGTTCGTTCCTAGAATAATAAAAGGAAATGGAACGACTATGGACAAAGAGGTAAAATTCATCGAATACGACCACATTCCTTCACAAATCTTTTTGAAGTCCAGTGAAGTGAACATCAATTTGGCCGATATTCAAAAAAGAGGAGAAAAAGTTGCCTATTTTGAAGGAGCTGGTGATATAATTCCTGAAGCCTTGCGTCTGGTAGGCTATACAGTTGATATACTAACTGAAACAGATTTATCAAGAATCGACGAATACGACGCTGTAGTTCTAGGAATTAGAGCACTGAATACCAAGGACGAAATGGTTGATATCCTGCCAAAACTGTTCGATTACGTCGAACAAGGAGGAAACCTTATCGTACAATACAACACCAGCCATCGTTTGGTCACTCAGGATATTGCCCCGTTCAAATTGAAGTTAAGCAGAGACAGAGTTACAAATGAAACAGCCGAAGTTACCTTTTTGGCGCCCGATCATCCAGTATTGAATACACCAAATAAAATTACCCAGGCCGATTTCGACAATTGGGTGCAAGAAAGAGGTTTGTATTTTCC
>DDBE01000091.1:0-226 GCA_002332715.1 Flavobacteriales bacterium UBA2040 | reverse complement strand
AGAAAGAGGTTTGTATTTTCCAAATGAATGGAGTGACGATTTTACACCTATTTTGGGTTGTCACGACGGTGGGGAATCGCAGAAAGAAGGTTCTTTACTGGTTGCCAATTACGGGAAAGGAAACTATATCTACACTGGACTTTCCTTCTTCCGCGAATTGCCAGTTGGTGTGCCTGGAGCATATAGGTTGTTGGTCAATTTAATATCTTTAGGACATGAGTGAGAA
>DDBE01000118.1 GCA_002332715.1 Flavobacteriales bacterium UBA2040 | reverse complement strand
TGGAGGGAAATTAACCCGAAATAACTTAAATTTCTATCAAAATGGCGAATATATCGACTCTACTTTAAATGGCGTAACCATTATTGGAAACAAACAACATGTGGACCACAATACCTTAGTACATCATATTGAGCCAAATTGTGAAAGTCATCAAGATTATAAAGGCATTTTTAGTGACAGCTCCATTGGTGTTTTTAATGGCAAAGTCCTCGTGAATAAAGAAGCGCAAAAAACAAATGCGTTTCAATCCAATAATAACCTGTTGGTCAATGATAAAGCGAGTATCAATACAAAACCTCAATTAGAAATTTTCGCGGATGACGTGAAATGTTCTCACGGCTGTACAATTGGACAATTGGACGAAAATGCATTGTTTTACTTGCGCGCACGTGGTATTCCAGAAAAAGAAGCTACAGCACTTCTAATGTATGCTTTTGCAAATAACGTATTGGAAAGTGTTAAAATTCCACAATTAAAAAATAGAATTAATAAATTAATCGCCCATAAATTAGGGGTTAATATAGGATTTGATTTATAATGAAAAACCAAAGTTCAAATACCGTTTTTGATGTTGACACGATTCGAAAAGATTTTCCAATCCTCTCGAGAACTGTTAATGGAAAACCATTAATTTATTTGGACAATGCAGCAACTTCGCAAACGCCACAACAAGTGGTCGATGTTATTGTAGACTATTATTCTAATTACAATGCAAATATCCACAGAGGCGTACATAGTTTAAGTCAAGAAGCTACAGACAAATACGAAAACGCTAGGCGAACCATCCAACAGCATTTTAATGCCGCACATGCCCATGAAATTATTTTCACTTCTGGGACAACGCACAGTATTAATTTAGTCGCGAATGGATTTGCAAGTTTACTTAATGCCAATGACACTATTCTTGTATCGGCACTAGAACACCATAGCAATATTGTGCCTTGGCAAATGCTTTGTGAAAAAACTAAAGCAACCCTAAAAGTGATCCCAATGACTTCTGAAGGAGACTTGGATATGAAGGTCTATGATGAGTTATTACTTTTGAAGCCAAAATTGGTTTTTGTTAATCATATATCCAATGCTTTAGGAACCATCAACCCAATTGAGGAGATGATTCAAAAAGCACACCACGTTGGCGCTGCAATACTAATTGATGGTGCACAAGCCTGCCCTCATATTAAACCCGATGTTCAAAAACTAGATGTTGACTTTTATGTCACTTCAGGTCATAAAATGTGTGGCCCTACTGGAGTTGGGATGTTATACGCAAAAGAATCATGGCTACATAAATTACCTCCATATCAGGGTGGAGGAGAAATGATTGCTGAAGTTACTTTCGAAAAAACAACTTATGCGGGACTACCTCATAAATTTGAAGCTGGAACGCCTAACATCTGTGGAGGAATTGCTTTTGGCGCTGCAATCGATTATATGAATTCGATTGGTTTTGAGGCTATAGCAGCTTATGAACATGAACTTTTGGAGTATGCTACCGAAAAAATGAATACTATAGAAGGCATGCGAATTTATGGCCCTAAAACGAATAAAACCTCTGTTATTTCTTTTAATATCGAGGGTGTTCATGCCTATGACCTTGGAACAATAGTCGATAAACTTGGAATTGCTATTCGTACAGGACAACACTGCGCTCAACCTATTATGGATTTCTTTAAAATTTCAGGTACTGCAAGAGCGTCCTTCTCTTTCTATAATACCAAAAAAGAAATTGATACTTTGGTAGAAGGGCTTGAGAAAGCCGCAATGATGTTGCGCTAGTTTATAGTTTTAGTTCATTTAATAAAATAAATAGAACTTCATTTTACTAAAAGTACATTGAGATAGATGAACCTATTCACAATATATTTTACGCTAATGGTTATGATTACAAGTTGTAATTCAACAAAAACCGTGCATTCTAACAACTCGACTGTTGATCTAGAAAAACACCCAACAGTACTAACGTATAGTGCATTTTCTCGAGGGTTTTTTGAAGAACTAATAATTACTAAAACTAATTTCACGGTCTATAAAGACTATGAAAAGCTGAATCCAGTTTCAAAAAAGATAACTCCCAAAAAATGGGAAGACTGTTTAAACTTATTACGACAACTTAATCTGAAAAATTTGCCAAATCTAAAATCGCCTACCAATCGTAGGCAGTTTGATGGCGCTGCTTTTGCACAATTGACCGTGATTCAAAACGGAGATACAATTCAATCTAGTCGTTTTGACCATAAGTCCCCACCAGAGGAAATCAAACCTTTAGTAGAATATATATTATCTATACCGGAAAAATAAACGATAAGAATTGTATTTTTGCATTATGAATATTGAAACCATACAAGCAGATTTAATAGATGAGTTCTCCATATTTGACGACTGGATGGAGCGTTACGAGTATATGATCGAACTGGGCAAATCATTGCCTATGATCGCTTCAGAATTCAAGACAGATGACAATATCATTAAAGGCTGTCAGAGTAAAGTATGGCTTCATGCGGAGCTTGAAAATGACACAGTTGTGTTTACTGCCGACAGTGATGCCATTATTACAAAAGGTATTGTTGCCATTCTGATTCGAGTTTTTTCAAACCAAAGTCCTGAAACTATATTGAAAACAAATACGGATTTCATTGACGAAATTGGGCTTAAAGAACATTTATCGCCAACCCGTGCAAATGGATTAGTGAGTATGATAAAAAAAATAAAAATGTATGCACTTGCATATCAAACACAAATAGGATTATGAGTACCGAAGAAATTGATGTAAATGCTTTAGGAGAAAAAATAGTTCGTGTCATTAAAACAATTTTCGACCCAGAAATTCCTGTAGATATCTATGAATTAGGATTGATTTATGATGTTTT
>DDBE01000052.1:16800-17487 GCA_002332715.1 Flavobacteriales bacterium UBA2040 | reverse complement strand
ACCTTTCCGCACGAAAAAAGAAGCGAAAAACACTTGGCCAATCCCTTGAAGAAGTCTGCTTCGAAGCGAATAAACATGTTCTTACGCTGGATGGTACGCGAAGATGACAAGCAAATTGATTTTGGAATTTGGAAGTCTATTCCAATGAATGAATTGATGATTCCCTTGGATGTGCACACGAGCACTGTCGGCAGAAAACTCGGACTGATCACCAGAAAACAAGACGATTGGTCAGCGTTAGAAGAACTGATGGTAAATCTCAGGAAATTTGACGACAAAGATCCATGTAAATATGATTTTGCTTTGTTTGGACTGGGAGTCTCGAAAACGAATTAATTCTTACGTTTATTACAAATTAATTTTCCACCTTTACTTTCTCTATATCGTTGACGTATTTATTTTTAATTTAAAATACAAAATGCTGATTATCAGTTGAAAATGAAGAAAAATATCCTTATTTTGTCCATCTTAATGGGGTTGTTTTCTGGTCTAATATCTTGCTTTTGCAAACAAGATAATCCGTATTGGATATTGGAAAAATTCACCATTGAATTTTTAGATAATCAGTACAACCCAATTTTTTTAGACACAATTGAAGTCGATACATTGAATTTGCAAATTACACCAACTGCGATTTTTGTTGCTCAAGTAACAAATAGCTTCAATGGACTTTTAAAGCCATAATAC
>DDBE01000052.1:0-16552 GCA_002332715.1 Flavobacteriales bacterium UBA2040 | reverse complement strand
AGCTTAAATAGACTTGTTGTAAATTCAGCTAACGCTTTCCAATACCCAAGTCCTGGGTAGTATGGCTTTAAAAGTCGATTGACCTGTATTAAAGTAATCTCAAATGAGCCATTTAATAACTTTTCGGCGGACGAGAACCTGATTTCAGTTTGCAAAATAAACGATATGGTTTTGACTAGTTTTATTGATAGTCAACCTATTAATCCTTATCAAAACATTCGAATTTCTCTATTGAGCAAGCCTACACAATCCATACAACGAAATTTTTCAATTAATTTTGAATTTAAGAATGGGTTAGTTGTTTCAGATAGTTCACCACAGCTAATTTGGGAATAAATTATTGTTAATAAGCCTTCAAAATAGGTTGAAACAACTATTTTTGCTCCATTAAAACAATAGTTCAATAATGAGTCATGCTTTAGGAAACCACATTTTAGTAGAATTTATGAATTGCGAACCCAAGTTGATGAATGATGTCGCTGGGATAGAACGTGATATGGTTGCTGCAGCCAGAGCTGCAGGTGCAACAGTTATTAATTCAACTTTTCACCATTTTTCTCCTTACGGAGTTTCAGGTGTTGTTGTGATAGAAGAAAGTCACTTGGCAATACATACTTGGCCTGAATACGGTTATGCTGCAGTAGATTTGTTTACTTGCGGTGAAATGGACGCCTGGATTTCTTTTGATATGTTGAAGGATGCTTTTAAATCGAAGTCCTACTCTGCAATAGAAATGAAACGTGGTTCGGTAAACCTGTTGACGAGAAACGATTTTGACATGACTTCTTCGCGTCAAAAAGCTCAGGAGGAAGGTACACCTTGGAAAAACCCTGATTTTTATACTAGAAATGTATGGTTTACAGACAAAGATGAAAATCAAGCTTTATCTCTGCGTTTTACAGGAGAAGTGTTTTTTGATGTTCAATCGCCTTTCCAACGTGTAAGAATTTTAGAATCATACAAATACGGTAAGATGCTCGCCTTGGACGATATGGTCATGACGACAATAGACGATGAATTCCATTATCACGAAATGATTTCACACCCAGCCTTGTTGACGCTTGGTAATGCTAAAAACGTGTTAGTTATTGGCGGTGGAGACGGTGGAACAATACGTGAGATATTACGTCACAATTCAGTTGAAAAAGTAACTATGGTTGAGATTGACGGAGAAGTCATCAAAGCGTGTAAAGAGCACTTACCGCAAATCGCCGCTGAATTTGATAATCCTAAATTGGAGTTAATCGTTGATGATGGAATCGCATTTGCTAAAAATGCACAAGCTGGAGCATACGACTTAATTATCGTTGATGGTTCCGACCCAGTTGGTCCTGCTGAAGGATTGTTTTCGACTGAATTTTACCAAAATTGCTATAATGCCTTGAAGCCAAATGGAATTTTGGTTGCACAAGGAGAGTCTCCAAAGTTCAACGACAAATCCTTTGCTGAGTTAAATAAGACGCTTCAAGAAATTTTTGGTGTTGAAAATGCACCAATTAGCTTGTTCTTCGTGCCGACCTATCCAACAGGTATGTGGTGTTTTCAATATGGTATAAAAGGTGACAAGCATCCTAAGAAAGTGACAAATCAAACAGAAATGGATGATTTTGCAATAAACAACGGATTGCGATATTACAACTCTGAGGTGCACTCTGGAAGTTTTGCAACACCGAATTTCGTAAAAGACTTGGTCAAATAATTATGGAAGAATTTGATCCCAATGGAATTGCCTTGCCAAATGGAAATATTTTTGGTTTTCCTGTAAGCGAAAGTGAGGCGGACATTGTTATTATACCCGTTCCTTGGGACGCCACGGCGTCTTATGGTAAAGGAACTAGTGACTGACCCCAAGCTATCTTAGACGCTTCACTTCAATTGGATTTTCACCATCCGCAATTGGAAAATGTACATCAAACGAAGGTGTTCATGTCGTCTATTTCTGAGGAATGGAAAACGATTAACGATAAGTATTGTTTAGATTGCATCGAATACATTGATTTCCTTGAGAATGGTGGCGTGTTATCTGAGAGTGAGCACTATAAGGACGTTGTACTTGAAATAAACGCTGGACATCACGCATTAAAAGAGAATTTAAAAGCGAAATCAAAAAGTTTATTAGAAGAGGGTAAAATCGTTGCTATTTTGGGCGGTGAGCACTCTACTCCTCTTGGTTTGATAGAAGCTTTGAATGAGAAGCACGAATCCTTTGGTATTCTTCAGATAGACGCACATGCCGATTTACGAGAAGCCTACGAGGGATTTGAACAATCTCATGCGAGTATCATGTACAACATTTTGAAGTCGTGCCCCAACATGAAAAGACTAGTTCAAGTTGGAATACGAGACATCGCCCCTTCCGAAGTGAATTTGATAAAAGAAAGCGAAGGAAGAATTCAAACCTTTTTCGACTGGGATATCAAACAAAGAGCATTTGCAGGAATGTCATGGGCAGAACAAGTGAGAAAGATTATCGATACTTTGCCTCAGAAGGTCTATATATCCTTTGATATTGATGGGTTAAATCCTGGACTTTGCCCAAACACAGGGACTCCAGTTCCAGGCGGATTTAGTTTGGAGGAAATAAATTATTTGTTTTTCACTTTATTGGATTCGGGTAGAGAAATAATTGGATTCGATCTCAACGAAGTGTCTCCTGGAGAGAATGATGAATGGGATGCCAATGTTGGCGCTAGAGCATTGTGGAACTTAGTTGTTCTAATGGAAAAATACCTTAGAAAATAATGAAATGGACTCTGAGAATATTGATGATCCTGCACATAGGATTCATTCTTTACGGGATATATTGTGTGTTTTTTAATGACGAATACATTTCCTCATCAAAATTCATTTTTGTTGGAATAACAGGTCTTTTCCTATTCTTGAATGCTTTTCTTTTGCTACCAATGAATACCATTTGGAAAAAAATTTTAATGGTATTAAGTATTAGTATGTATGGAATTATAGCGCTAGGATTTTGGAGCCCTAACGTGTTTAAAAACTATTGGGAAATCCTATTCGCCATCGTAATATTCATACTTATTAACAGTCTTTTTGAACGAATTGTGAAGAGTAAGCGTAATTGGGAGAAATGGTCTTTTCCTTTTGTAAGTGTTGGAGTAATATTGCCCTTCTTACTTTTTTTTAGTAGCACAAAGGCAATGTTAGTTTCCACTCTCTTACTTATTTTTTTGACTATTTATTTACTTTTTAAAGCTGTAAGATCTATTTAACAAAAGTTCCAAAGCTGTCCAATCTTTTCATCCAATAAGTCGATTTTTCTAGGTTGGTAATCGTTATACCTTGTGAAGAACTAGCGTGAATCATTGTCAAAGGTTTTCCCTTGTCGGAAGTAATAATTCCAACATGACTTATTCCACCACCATTGTTAAAAAACACAAGGTCTCCTTTTTGCGCATCTTTTTGTTTTATTCTGATAGACGCTTTTTGTTGATCAATCGCTCGTCTTGGTATGGAAACGCCAAATTCCTTCATAACGTGGGTGGTGTATCCACTACAATCGAATCCTGAACTAGTCATTCCACCCCATTTGTAAGGAATTCCGATAGATTTTTCAGCAAAAGCGATAATTTTTGATCGTTCATCATTACCGAGAGGTTCAGTTCTCGTGGGCGCTTTAGGGTCATTCTTTGTTGCGCTAGGGATTTTAGAGAATAAACTAACGAGTATTTGTTCTAATTGAGCAGCTGTGTTTTTGTTGCCATCGCCTTCCAAGGATTGGCCCCATGCATATAAATCATCTTTTAATTCAGAAACTTCGTACATATGCGCAGCCATAACTTTTCCCCCATCATTTGAGGATTTCACTTCGACAAAAAGCTTTTCAGCTTCAGTGAGAGCGTCTGGGTTTCGTTTTAACCAATATTCATTTTTTGCCAATTGAAACAAACTCAGACTCTTATAAAGTTTTGGAACTACAGTGAAATCGTAATCTGGCGAATCAAGTAGTTTATTCGATTTGTTATAAACCAATTTATAATGTTGCTGTGCATACAGTTGTTCTAATTGATCAAGCTTTCTGTTTTGAGCAAACAGGGCGCTGGAAAAAAAGAGAAAAACACATAAAAGACTTGCAGTTTTAAAAGAAATCATCATTGTATTAAATTGGTGTTACTCTAGATTCTACGGGAAATGAACCAAAATGTTCCTGAATTGAACTGTTTTTAAGATAAATTAAGGTATGATATTTGCCTTTCGATGATAGAAGAACTTTTCTTCTTAAATTTATACAAAACTAAACAGATGATAAAGATCTTTTTCAAATCCATTGTTTTAGTGGTGATGGTTGCTTTTTCTAATCATGGAATAGCACAAGAAATCACGCCAACCAATTCACAAAGATTTGCAGAAATATTAACGTATGTGGACAAAATGTATGTAGACAAAGTTGACGACCACAAGCTTACTGATCATGCAATACGTTCATTATTAGAAGAATTAGATCCTCACTCCTCTTATATCTCAAAGGAAGATGTGAACGACGCCAACGAAACTATTAATGGAAGTTTTGTCGGAATCGGTATTCGATTTCAAATTTTCAAAGACACTTTACAAGTTGTTCAAACTATTGCTGGTGGACCATCAGAAAAGGTTGGACTCATGGCAGGAGACAGAATCGTTACAATTTCGGATCTTAATGTAGCAGGAATAGGATTAAAGAACAATGAAGTTCGTGAGAAATTATTAGGTGAAAAAGGAACGAAAGTAAAAGTTGAAATCAAAAGAAATGGTTCAAGTAAGAATATTTTCTTCACCATTACAAGAGACAAAATACCAGTTTATTCGGTAGATGCTTATTACATGGTTCGTCCTGAAATTGGTTATGTGAAACTAAATAGTTTTTCTAGAACATCATTGGAAGAAATTAGAGAAGGTATCATCAGTCTTAGAGAGGAAGGAATGAAGCATTTAATTGTCGATTTGCAAGACAATGGTGGTGGTTTGCTTTACACAGCTCAGAAAATTGCTGATGAATTCCTATCTGGAGATAAATTAATCGTTTACTCTGAAGGTGAAAAACAACCGCGAAGTGAGCTGACTGCTAGTAGAAAAGGATTGTTTGAAGATGGTAAATTGGTTATTCTGACAAATGAATCGACGGCTTCCGCAAGTGAAATTCTTTCAGGAGCAGTTCAAGATTGGGACAGAGGATTGATTGTGGGTCGCAGAACGTACGGCAAAGGATTGGTTCAACGTCCAATTGATTTGCAAGATGGTTCTCAACTTCGACTGACAATTGCTCGATACTACACGCCTTCAGGTCGTTTTATTCAAAAACCGTATGAAGGCAGCAAGGAAGATTACCGAAATGATTTTACGAGAAGATATGAAAACGGTGAATATTTTGAAACGGATAGCATTAAGTTTCCCGATTCGTTGAAACACAGCACACTTGTTACAAAACGCACCGTTTATGGTGGTGGTGGAATAATGCCAGATGTCTTTGTTCCTCTAGATACGTCAGGAATTAATGATATGTACCGTGTGATAGCAAGAAGTGGCTATGTGAATACATTCGGGCTTGATTATTTGGACAAGAACAGAAAACAAATGGAAAAAGATTATCCAGATTTTGCAACTTTTAAGAAGAATTTTGAATGCGAGAAGCGATTTATGGAAGACTTTTTTAAATATGTGAAGAAAGAAAACAATGACTTCAGCTATACAAGTGACGAGTACAAATACTGTAAAGATTTATTGCATTCAAGATTAAAAGCTAGTTTCGCTAGAGATTTATGGGGCTCATCTGAATTCTATCAAATCTACAACGATACGAATGAGATTCTTCAGAAAGCAATTGAGGTATTAGAGAAGAATACGTATGAAAAAATGAACTTAGCAACAAACTAATTATATAGCGAAATATGAAATTCAACCATTTTCTAATTGTCGGAACACTATTGATTTCAATAGTAAGCTGTAAGGAAAAACCAGAAGCAAAAACAGGTGAAATAGTTTCTACTATAGCTTCAGGCTCTCAAACAGATGAAGAAATCAAGGAGGAACAGAAACAAATTGCAATAGAGGAAGCGAAACGTATCGAAGATGAAAAAAGGAATGTCACAACACTTTCCTTCGATAAATTGGAGCATGACTTCGGCAAAGTAATAGAAGACACGGACAACCTTACTGAATTTCTGGTAACGAATACCGGCGATAAACCATTGATTATTTCAAATGTAAAGGCAAGCTGTGGTTGCACAACTCCTGAGAAACCAGAAGGACCAATTGCACCTGGTAAGAGTGATAAAATAAAAGTAAAGTTTCACCCAAATCCAGACCAATTGAACGAGATTCAAAAAACGGTAACGGTCACGGCAAACACGGATCCTGTTATTTCTACTGTTACGATAAAGGCTTTTGTAGTGAAGAAATAATTATACTGTTCTTTTCACACCTATTTTCACCAAAATCTTCTTAATATATTCCACGCTGTTGGGTTCTATATTGAAAATGTATACGGGTAAAATGAAAGTTACACAGAACAGAATTCCTTTTAGCCCTGCTCCTATCAAAGCATGAAATTGAAAATCGAAAACAGTTTCGAAGAGCAATACGTTCAAGAAAAATAACCCGAGCAGGACCAATTGACTTTTTTCCAAAGGATGCAGTCCGAACGCTACATAAACATATATCATCCTCGCCAAATTATAGACAATTAAAGCAACTCCAGTCGAAATGGCGGCACCCGCAATTCCATAATGAGGTATTAAAAAATAATTTAAAGTAGCGACATTTACGAGTAATACTAAAGTAAAAATCACGTCATACTTATACTTTTTTGAACTTAGAAAAATGTGTCCGTTTATACCTCCAAAAAAATCAAACAACTTACCGATCATCAAGAATAGAAAAACATAAATTCCAGGAGAAAAATCTTTAGGAAGCAGATCGAACAATTCAATACGATTTACCCAAACAAACATAAACAGCGTGATACCTACAAAAAGGGAAACTGAACTGACCTGTTTGTATAAAACTGATAATTTCCCAAAAGTCCTATCTTTCCATGATTCTGCAACTATAGGCATACTAATTCGCGTGATGGACATGTATGGTATTGAAAGGGCATTTGTTAAATATATAATTGTTGTATACACCCCTGTTGCCTGCAGTCCTATCATACTGCCAATCATGAGTGTGTCAATTGACATAACCAAAATTGCTCCAGCAGTGTTTAAATAATTAAACCCCGAATAATATAGGATTTGTTTCTTTAATCGTTTTTTTATGAAAACATGTTTTTTTGCGAGGTTCAATTCATCAATCCGATGCGTATAAAATAATATAGCTACAAACGGCAGGATATAAAGTGTGAAGTATATTTTAAGGAAATCCTCAAACGTTACAATTTTCAATCCTAATAATACCAATGAAACTAATACCAGGAGTCTATATAGGATGTCGTTAATAAAAACAGGAACAAAATTCTTGTATATACTTTTCAAGTACGCTTCGAAAACGAAAAACAGCACCTGTGCTATTCCTATTGGGATTATCCAATAATAATAACCAACAAAATCAGCCGATTTCTCGATATAAAAGGACAAAATATCCGATTTAAAAAATAAGCTAATAGCGGTGATCACTGCTATTCCAACAAATACAATAGATAGGATGTACCTTAAAAAACCATAGTTGTTTTTATCTGGGTTTTTAAAAAATGGAAAAAACTTCCAGATAGCGTTGAGGGTGCCTAGATTAGATAGCTGGGCGAACAATAGTCCAACCGCTACAACCAAGTTTATTAATCCAATTTGTTCAGTTGAAAGAAACCAAATAAAGAATACACCCTTATTCAAATAGCCCAACACCAATCCTAAATAGGAAAGAATTGAAATTCGCAATGCATCTTTTTGGACTATCCCCATCGATTATTTTCGTTGAACGAAGGTAATAATTCAAACATCAAGTCGGTGTTCTAAATTGAAAAACCTTTCTTGTCGTAACAAATGAAAACCTTTTAATTTGTTTAAATTTGACCAACATGAAAAAAGCGTTGCTAATCACTTATTATTGGCCACCCGCAGGAGGTGCTGGGGTACACAGATGGTTGAGAATGTCAAAATATTTTGCGGAAAACAATGTTGAATTAACCGTTTATTGTCCTGAAAATCCCGCTTACCCTATTCTCGATGAAGAGTTGCTGGCCGAAGTTTCGTCGGATCTCAAAATTATCAAGCATAAAATAATTGAACCTAACCAATACTTAAAGTCCAAAAGTGGCGGTTCAGGATTCACACACAAAGAAAAAAAAACATTCATTACAAAAGCATTAATTTGGGTGCGAGGGAATATATTCATCCCTGATGCGCGGATGTTATGGGTTCGGCCAAGTACTCGTTTTTTAAGAAAATATTTAAAAGCAAATCCTGAGATAACAACCATAATAACAACTGGTCCACCGCATAGTCTACACCTCATTGGCCGTAATTTAAAGCGAAAATTAAACTTGCATTGGATAACAGATTTTCGTGATCCTTGGTCTGGGATTGACTTTGCCGAGGATTTGAATTCGAATGAACGCGCTATACGCAAGAATAAAAACTTAGAATACAGTGTTTTAACTGAAGCGGATCATGTGGTGACCATTTCCACTGGAGTGGCCGAAGAATTGACTGAATTGGGCAAAAGAAAAATTGAAGTTGTGACAAATGGTTTTGAATTCGATCTAAATTTCGATTCAGAATTAACTAAAAAGTTCACTATTTCGCATTTTGGTTCACTTCCCAACTCTAGAAATCCAGAATTACTTTGGAAGGTATTAGCCGAATTAACTACTTCGAATAAGGAATTCAGCGACGCACTTCAGGTTGATTTATATGGTTTTGTAGATAATTCGATTACAACCTCTGTTGATATACATGGACTAAAGACATTCGTTCATCTCAAAGGGAATTTGTCGCACAAGGAAAGCATTCTAATGCAGCGCTGCACTCAGATGCTCTTGTTAATCGTGAATAACCAGGGGAATGTGGGCGGTACGTTAACAGGGAAATTTTTTGAGTACTTAAATTCCAAACGACCGATTTTAGCGATTGGACCTGAGGATGGCGATTTGAACCAAGCGATAATTTCCACAGAATCTGGTCGATTGTTTAATTACACAGATTCACTTGAGTTAAAAAAGTACTTGTTAGCTTCGTTTGAGCAGTATAAGACCAATTCACTGCATGCAGAAAGAAAAAATCTAATTCAATTCGAAACGAAAAATCATGTTTCAAATTTCATTAAATTCGTAGAATAGCTATGTACTGAAATGAAGATTGCCATTTTTTCCCTATTATTTCTATTCCCGTTTATTTCACGTGCCCAATTGCCCAAATATGTATCTTTTTCAAATCACTTTAATATAGAAAAATATATAAAACAGTACGAAAGGAAGTTTGACACTCTTGGCATCCTTACTCAAAAAAAAGAGTATCACGCACTAACCATTTCTGTATATGGCATTATGGCTTTTGATGCGTTTAACAAAACTGGAGATGAAAAGTATTACAATCAAGTCATTAATCAGTTTAAATATTTTCAAGATACGAGCAGAGTCGATATTAGTGATGACGATTCTGAAATGAAACTTCCCTATCATTTTAATTTTCACGATTTAAAGGCACCTTGGTACTCGGGTATGACACAAGGTACAGCAGTTTCATTTGCTCTTCGATATTATAATCTAACTAAAGACAAAGCTGGCTTAAAAGTAGCTCAACAACTCACAAAGTTCATGATTAAGCCGTTAAAAGAAGGTGGAACCATAGGTGTTACGCCTGAAGGATATCAAGTAATTGAAGAGTACCCTAATTCGACGTCAAACCCAGCGGTGCTTAATGGTTTTATAAATGGTTTAATCGGACTAAAAGAATATTTAATTTATTTTCCAAAAGATACCATTGCTCAAAAAGTCCATGAAAGTTGCTACGAAGGGATGTTCGCGGCATTGGAGTATTATGATACACCGACATGGACATCCTATAATAGAAAACCAAAAACTATTACAAATCAATACATTAGATATGAGCTGGCAGAATTCGAACATTTGTATTCAATTTATCAGGATGAAAGATTGAAGAAACAAATGATGATTTGGGCTAAAATGGCTTCTGAGAAATATGATAAAGTGCTCACGTTTTATAAATACCCAAAACTTCAATATTCGATAGCATCATCACAAGAATTAATTAATGGAGATACAGCGCACGTGTTTCGTGACTATAGGTTTGACAAAAAAGAAATTAAAAAAGAATTTGCAAACATCAATCGTTCTGATACCATTCAGTTGCATAAAAAATGTCTTGTGCAAATAGAAGATTCAGATAGAATAACGAATATTAGGGCAGTCACCAATTCAACGAGTCCAAATAAAATAAAGGTAGAAGGATTGAATGAAAAAAAATACACGCTAACTTTAAAAGATAATGTGCTTATAATTAACATTATTGATACTGTTTTAAATGAAATTAGAATTGTATCCAGGAATTCTCACAGAAAACCATTAACCCTTACAAATGTTCACAATATGAATTGTAGCTTGTATGAAATTCCGTTTTTTGGACATCTTGAAGAAACTTATTTAAGGGAATGCGACACCAGTAAGAATTATACCTTAAGTTACTCTTCAAATGGAAAAAAAGTAAGTGTATTCTACAGAGAAGCTTCTGATACTGCCATGTTGAGAGCGACCAAATGGAAGCATTATAATGTAATTCAAGAAAATAAATATAGTCCCAAAAAGCCTTTTTCTGAGTTTCAAATTTTTGTCGAGCTAGACGGGATGGACATTTATTTCAAGGACTTTGATCTATTTGTTGAAGAAAAGTAATCCATATTTATGTGGCCGACTATTCTTAAAGTGACTGGTATAACTCATTAAACTTGTTGGAAACGGTTTCCATGCTGAATTTGCCTTCGACCGATTTTCTAACTTTTTCCACATCATATTTTGTATTCACCACCTTCTGAATGCCGGATATCCAATCCTCTAATGTGTCATTACATAAAACACCATTATCCTCATTAATAATTTCGGGTAAAACACCAACTTTACTTGCTACAACAGGTGTTCCTGTAAGTAAGCTTTCAATAGGCACAACAGAAAAGGTTTCATAGGATGAGGCATGCAAGAAAACCTCAGCTTCTTGATAGTAGCTCACCAAGTCTTTGTTTTTAATATCTCCCAGGAATAATATCTTAAAGGGGAAATCTTCTTCAATTATCTGCTCTTGCAACTCACCTGAGCCAATAAAGGTCAACTCAAAAGTTAAACCAGTTTTTGCCAATGCGCTAAGAGCATTTAAAAATAAAGATGGTTTCTTTGGAAAAGACCAATGAGCAACGGCCAAAAATCGAATATTGTTTGATTCTTTTTTAACTGAAACCTGAAAATCATCACTGATTACATTTGGAATTACATGGATATTGTCATTTGGTATAGTTTGGCTGATATCGTTTTTAAAAAAATCAGAAACGCAAACAATTGCGCTCGCTTTTTTTAAAGCATTGTATCCCTGTCTTTTGTAAATACTTTTCTTTAAAAAATCACTAATACCTGACCAATGCTCAACGTGAACGTGCGGAATATTTAGTTTTCTGCTGAATCTAGCCCCGATCAACCCGGCAGCGAAAAGTACGTTGGATTGCACCAAATCAAATTCGAAATGATCTATTTTCTTCAATTCTTTTTTGATCAATCGATACTGATAGTAAGGTATATAAGTAATCAATTTCCAAAGTTTGCTTTTGATTTCGATATGAATCAAATGACCAACACTTTCGTTTTTTGATTGATGAACTTGTTTCTCGAAGATTTTATTTGATGAAGAGATGGTTATGGCTGCAGTCGTCAATTCTGCAATTAAATTTATTGATTCAGCGTGGCGTTTAATGAAAACACCCAGATTTAAAGAACTTGAATTAGGGTACCAATTCGTTATAAATAAGACTTTCTTTTTTTTCATTTATTAGCAATGAAAGCAAGATTGTCAGATCCTTCATAAGAGTAACTTTCGATTGGGGTCAACCTACCTCTATAAAACTTATAAGGAGAATAGCCAAATTGAGTAAAAAAGGCATCCACATCTTTTATACTGTATCCCGCTTGTTTAAACGTTTCTTCACCCATTTCGATAATGACAACTGGTTTGAATTTAGCAATGGATTTCTCCATTCCCCTCAGAGCTGGTAGTTCTGCTCCCTCAATATCGATTTTTAGTACATCAAACCTGTTCAATGTTTCAAAATGTTGTTCATCAAAAATTTTCAATTGAATAATTCCTTCAGACACATTTCTCGTGTCACTTTTGTACACCGTCGACAACCCTTCATGCTGACCATGATGAGTCCTGGTATCATTTGAGGTAAATACCTCTAGTTCTTTATTTTTATCTAATAAACCGTATTCGTAAATTTCAATATTGTCAAAGTTATTCAGTTGTTTATTTTCTTTCAATAATTTTAATTGCCATTCGGTAGGTTCAAAAGATAAAACCCTTCCCTTTTTTAGTAATGAGGCAGCGTACAAACTAAATTCGCCTTGGTTTGCACCAACATCAACAAAGGTCATATCCGATTTCAATGTTTTTGACAAATAGAGTAATTCACTTGTGTGGTGAAAACCGTACCAATATATCGCGCCACCCATCGTGCTATTCTTATTGACCGTCATTTTCAACGACCCCATAAAATTTTTGATGGTAACGAATTCTTCTTTGATTTTATACGTTTTATTCTTGAGCATTCTTAATAACCTAAGCATAACCATCCCAACTAAATACGTAGGTGGAAATTTCAACAATCTATAAAGAACACTTCTTAACAAATGATGCATACTTATGACTTTTTATTTGTGTAATTCTTATAAAGCATAAATATTGTTAGCCCCAAGAGTAGGATTGAAAGTACTAATGATGTCAAATAAGACGTTCTATACTTCGGGAGATTATACTCAAAAACAACCTCATACTTCCCTCCTTTTAGCTCAAGTCCTCTCAGAGTATAATCTACCTTCAATATCTCTACTTCTTTTCCATCTACTTTCGCAGTCCATCCATCTGGGTAGTACATTTCAGAAAAGACGGCAAATTGCTTTCCAGAAAGATCAGCAGAATACACCAACTTATTCGGTGCATAAGACTTCATTTTGATGGTGCCTTTACCTGAAAACTTCTTTTGACTGAGTTTGGATGCAAAATCACTTAACATAACGGCCTCTTTTCCCGCTTCAAATTTCTCAAAAAGCTTTATTGCTACAAGCTTTTTGAATGAATTCGTGACGTCCAATTGAATCGTCTGTTCAGGAACTAAATTCGTGACACCATTCGTGTCCACAACCATATAAGCCGTTGCACCTTCTGGAAGTCCATTGGTCAAATTCACATCTAAAGTATCCGTCCCCGACAAAACATACTTCATGACCTCAGAACCATAAACCGATTGACTTGCTTTCTTTTCGTCATTAATCAATAACTCTCCTGGGCCTGCGTTCGAAACATCGAATCTGCCACCAAGTGCTCGGATTTCATCGTTTGCACTTTTCACCGTATTTATTTTCTCAACCAACCAAACTGGACCTAAAGCACCTGGATTGGCTCTCATTTGGCCTTTTTGGATGAAGTATTTCACATTCAACATGTTTAAGACTTCATTGTTAGAACGAGAAAGTTGGAACTCCATTAAGTTTTGAATGGATCTCAATTTCGCTCCGTGGTAACCACCAAGTGATTTGTGATAATACGAAGTTCTGGAACTACCAAAGCCACCGTCAAAATCAAACACGCGATAATTGGTGCATTCATTCAAGGCTGCAAATTTATAATCATTGATTACCCGACTTTTATCCGCACCGCTGTAATCTAATTCTTCAGCCTTCTCATTGCCAAGTTTCGCTCCTTGATCAATTTTGCTCTTTAATGACGGATTCTCACTTAGCTCTGCATCCATTATTGCAATGTCAGCATCAATTGGGCTTAACGGATACTCACCTTCTGGTTTTGGTGCCCAGTGAATAAAATCGCCATTTTGAGCCTCTCTTTTCCCCAAGTAATTCGTATCGACCATCGCTAAATCAGCCACAATCAAAACGCCAATACCTATCAATATAGCTAGTGAAGGAACAGCTGTGTAAAAGAAAAGAGCCAAAAGTCCAATGGCCAGCAAGGCAAAAACGATAGATCTTGTATATGATTGTGAGGCCACTTCTTTTCTCACTTTTTGAATGTTCGTGAAACTAGACATTTGGCTTTCAACTTGAGAGTCCACCACACGTTTGAATTGCGTAGGGTCGTTCAAATCAATATTGTATTGTTGCTTAAACTGAGCTGGATCTGAATTCAAAAGTTGTTCAGTTACTGATTGAGCTATGCCCTCCTCTGAGTATGAATCTCTTTCTCTTTCTGAACCATATGTTTTGTCTATTCCAACTACCTTTAAACCAACTAGAAATACAAAAAATGCACCTGAAACGATTAGGAATTTCTTTGATTCTGATTTCAATTCTTCTCTATTTTCATAAAACTTCTGAAGAAGTAAAATAGCAAGTACAGGAGCTATCAACTCCAGTAAGACTAAAATAATAGTTACCGTTCTAAATTTATTATATCCTGGAATATTGTCGATAAAGAAATCGGTTAACCCCATGAAGTTTTTCCCCCATGAAAGCATTAAAGCCAAAACAGCCACGGCCAAGAATACCCATCTCATTCGGTCTTTCAAAAACACCATGCCCAGCAAAGCCAGGAATACCACGATAATGCCCAAGTAAACGGGTCCTGAGGTTATGGGCTGTTCTCCAAAATAAAGTTGATTGTTCATAATCGCATTCATTTCGTCTCGGTTGAAATCCATGTTTTCAACCGTTTCGGCAAAGTTGGTATTTCCAATTTCAATACTATTGTGAGATCCTTTTACATAGGGCGATATCAAGGTAAAAGACTCATCAACACCATAACTCCAATTGGTGATATAATCTTTGTCCAAGCCTGTTTGCACTTCGTCAAAAGGTGTTCCGTCTGGTTTTATGGAAAGATCATTTGCCCCACGAATGGTATGTTTCGCATAATCATTTGTCATGGAAATAATACCGTAATTAATGAATAAGGCGATCAGATAACCAGCAATGATACCTCCTGTGGCCAAAATAAAGTTTTTAAGTTCTTTCTTCTGAATAGCTTCAATCAAAAAGAAAATCCCCAGACCAAATAATAAGAATCCCAAGTAATACGTGACTTGAAAGTGGTTCATGGATATTTCAATACACATGAAAATAGCGGAGAACAGAGCTCCTAGTTTCCAATTGGTCCTAAAAGCATAAATAAAGGCGCCTAACACTGCAGGAATAAAAGCTACCGCCATCGCTTTGGAGTTATGACCTGCCTGCATGATTACGATTTCGTAAGACGAAAAAGCAAAAGCGAAGGCACCAATAATACCGATGATTGGTTTAATGCGAAGCAACAAAGCCATAATGTAGAACCCAATCAAATGCAGAATGAATATCCCGGCAGGTGCCGAAAACATTTTGATGAGGGCGATAACAGCATTGTTGAAAATATTTCCGGAGTGAACGACAGAAATTTGTGCAGCTGGCATTCCGCCAAACATAGAGTTTGTCCACAAGGGTTCTTCTCCTGTTTTTTCTCTATGATGAACGATTTCATTCGACATTCCTTTGAATTCTTTAATGTCATGTTGTTTTAATCCGTATCCATCAAACTGTGGGGAGAAATATACCACCGCGGTGATTAAAAACAGGGCTACAGCAATGAAATGGATGCCGTATTTCTGAAAAAAGCTTTTAAAATTCATAAAGAATGAAGTTTGGTTGATTCAACAAAATATGCGTGAAGTTAATGAAAAAAACACTGCCGTAAATAGGATAGAATTAATCTTTGAGCTCCTCGAAATCCACATCCTCTATCTTACTAGAAGAATTATTTGATTGAGAATTCAGAAAATCAATTCGACCTGTATTTCTACGCGCGTTTTTGATTTCTTCTTCCCTCTCCTCTATATTGCGAAGTTCGTTTTGATTCCGTCGCACATGCATAACTCTACCCAATAATCGCAAAATGGTAATTACACCAATTATGATAAAAACGGTTCGGATTATCCCAGTAAAACTGGACTCAAGCATAGATTTCTATTTTGAAAGGTGCATGTTTCGCTCGCTGTAAATCTTCGTAAAGAAAGGATCGCGAAGGTTCTTGATAAAACGAATTGCTTCACCTGTCGATTTCATTTCTGGCCCTAATTCCTTTTTTACATCTGGAAATTTCTCATACGAAAAGACTGGTATTTTGATTGCATATCCTTCCAATTTCGGTTTAAAATCAAAGTCTTTCACCTTTTTCTCACCGAGCATTACTTTTGTTGCGTAATTCACATACGGTTCATCATATGCTTTTGCAATGAAAGGAACTGTTCTAGAAGCTCTAGGATTTGCCTCAATTACATATACTTTGTCGTCCTTAATGGCAAATTGGATATTCATTAAACCGACAGTTTTCAATTCAACGGCGATTTTCTTGGTAATATCTATGAT
>DDBE01000074.1:14421-14631 GCA_002332715.1 Flavobacteriales bacterium UBA2040 | reverse complement strand
AATGTATAATCCAGTAAAACAATCACTAGATCATGATCCGCAAGGAATATTTATTAAAAAATGGGTGCCCGAATTAAGTGATGTCCCAGTTCAATTTATTCATGAACCCTGGAAAATGACTGAAATGGATCAAGAGTTTTGTGGGTTAAGGATAGGGGAAGATTATCCAGAACCCTTATTTGATTTAGAAGAAAGCGCCAAAGCGGCACG
>DDBE01000074.1:0-14036 GCA_002332715.1 Flavobacteriales bacterium UBA2040 | reverse complement strand
ATCAAAAAGGCTAATCGAATAGAGCGATTAAATGTAATCAACGGATTGATAGGAATTAAACCAGCCAACCTTGTAGGGTCAATTTCCAGTAATGGCGATGAAAATGTAGCTATTTTTTCGTCTGTTGTGCATTTAGGAAGTAATCCCGCACTCCTTGGTTTTATTATGAGGCCAAGCGCGGACGTTCCAAGAAATACGTATGAAAACATATTAGAAAGTGGATATTATACCATTAACCATGTTCATGCAAGTTCAGTCGAAAAAGCACATTTTACTTCTGCAAAGTTCTCAAAGGAAATATCCGAATTCGAAAAATGTGGATTGAATCCAGAGTACAAAAATAAATTTAAAGCCCCTTTTGTTAAAGAATCGACTGTAAAAATTGGCATGCGATTTATACAGGAAATACCGATTCCAATCAACGGGACGAGTCTAATTATCGGAGAAATTGAGCACATTTTTATTCCTGACGAATACATGGAAGAAGGTGGGCATATTAATCTTGAAAGTTCCTCGAGCATGGGGGTTTCGGGCTTAAATTCATATTATAAACTTCAAAAAAAAAGACAGTTTCCGTACGCTCGAGTATCAGAACTGCCAACGTTTGATCAATGAAAAAACAACATTTACCAGTCAAAATATGCCTTACTTGTGGCTTCTATTTCAGTTGGCGTAAAAAATGGGAGAAAACATGGAAAGAGGTGAAATATTGCAGTGAATTTTGTCGCAGAAATAAAAATTAAAGCAATGTCTAAAGTTCATATAGTGCTGCCTAATCAACTTTTTCAGGATATCAGTTCTATTCCGAAAGATTATACATTCTACTTGGTAGAGGAGACTATGTTTTTTAATCAGTTCGCGTTTCACAAGCAAAAGATTGCTCTGCATCGTGCTTCCATGAAAAAATATCAAACGTATCTTGAAGAACATGGGTATGACACGGTGTACATCAATGCTTCTGATCAAGAAACAGATATTCGTATTTTATTGTCAAGTTTAATGGACAAGGGTTTCGCTCATTTTTCCATGTTTGATCCTTGTGACGATTGGATAGAACATAGGGTATCTTCCTGCTTAAAAGACAAAAAGATACTACTAGAATATTTAACAAGCCCAATGTGGTTAAACGCTAAAGAGGAATTGTCTGAATTTTTTTCGAACAACAAAAAGAAGTTTTTTCAAACTCAATTCTATATTTCCGAACGCAAAAAAAGGAAAATTCTAGTAGAAAATGGAGAACAACCACTTGGCGGAAAGTGGAGTTTTGATGATGAAAATCGAAAGAAGTATCCAAAAAATAAAGTGCCACCAGAATATCCTGTTTTAGAGTCGAATCATTTTTATACTGAGGCGAAAGAATATGTGGAAAAATATTTTCCGGATAATCCAGGAAAAGTGGGAGATAAACCGATCTACACGAATGACTTTGAGTCGACTAAAGTTATTTTCCAAAACTTTTTAGAGAAGAGGTTTGATGAATTTGGGATTTACGAAGATGCAATTGTAGCTGAGGAATCATTCTTGAATCATAGTGTGCTTACTCCTATGATGAACATCGGTTTGATCACTCCTAGTGAAGTGATTTCGGAGGCAATTCTGTTTGCCAAAAAGAATAATGTTCCTATTAATTCTTTAGAAGGTTTTGTGCGCCAAATAATGGGATGGAGAGAATTCATTCGTGGTGTATATTTGGCAAAAGGTAGGGAAGAAAGAACATCGAATTTTTGGCGTTTTGAGCGTAAAATCCCTCTTTCGTTTTATGATGGAACGACAGGTATTGCGCCAATAGATAATGCTATTCAGAAACTAAATGAAACGGGTTATAATCATCATATCGAACGTTTAATGGTGCTGGGCAACTTCATGGTTCTTTGCGAATTTGACCCCGACGAAGTATACAAATGGTTTATGGAAATGTATGTCGACTCATATGATTGGGTGATGGTTCCAAATGTGTACGGTATGAGTCAATTTGCAGATGGTGGTTTGATGTCGACCAAGCCGTATATCAGCGGGAGCAATTACTTAATGAAAATGAGTGATTATCCGAAAGGAGACTGGCAAACCATTTGGGACGGACTGTATTGGCGATTTATTGCTGTCCATCGTGATTTTTTCTTGAAGAATCCTAGACTTGGAATGATGGTCAGAATTTGGGATAAAATGGATGAATTGAAAAAACAAAAACACCTCGATTCGGCAGAAAGTTTTTTAAGTCAACTTTAAGAAAGTTATCAAATTATTAATACTCCATATAGATCGCTTACAAAAGCACATAGTCCCATGGCGATTGCAACCCAGGTAGAAATACGAACAATCGCTTTTATAACACTTGATTCGGCTGTTTCGCCATTAAAATGCCCATAATAATCAAAAAGAAACTAGCAAAACCTTACAAATAGTATTCTAATCCTTTGATTGGCAGTATTAAAGCCGTTATGGTTGGTGCCATATTCTTCTTCTCCTTCTTCCGGGTTTTCGTTCATCACTTTCGAATCATTTGTTTACTTTTGATTCTGATGCCTAACTTTAAAAATAAATTAGCCATTCTTATCACTTCAACAGGCTGGGGCGGTCTCGAAATGAATACTCTAAAACTGGCGAAGTTACTTTCGGTCAAAGGTTATAATGTCCACCTTTTTATGCAAGAAGAATCGACTATTTACGAGAAAGGAAAAGATATTTTTAGCGAAATCCACTTGATCAAGAAAAATCGAAAATATTTTGATTTCAAAACAGCTAAATCTATCTCTAAAATACTGATAAAAAACAAGATATCGCGTTTACTTGTAGTGGATAATAAAGATTTAGATCTCATCGCTTGGTGTAAAAAAAGGTATTTCAAAGAATTAAAAGTTGTCTATCAACAACACATGCAAATCGGCATCAACAAGAAAGATTGGTTGCATAGTTTTCGCTTCAAATCAATAGATGTGTGGGTGAGTCCCTTGCCTTTTTTAAAGAGAGAAATTGCTGTGCGAACCCATTTTCCATTGAATCGAGTCAAAATCCTGCCGATTGGGGTAAATACAAAGGAATTTGAATCTAGAAAGTATACACAAGATGAAGCGAAAGAATTGTTAAACGTTCATTCAGATTGTCCAATAATTGGAATTATCGGTCGTATTTCAGCCAAAAAAGGACAGTTGTTCGTTGTTCAGGCCCTGCAGCAATTGGTTCAAAAGGGAATACAATTTAACCTTTTGATTTTTGGTTCCGCAACTGTAAATGCAGAAGATGATAAAGCGTATGCAGAGGAATTGGTGCAATTTGTCCAAAAAAACAACCTACAGGATTATGTCTATTTCGTTGAATATCAACCCGATGTCGCCAAATTTTACAATGCGATAGATGGCTTTGTTCTTGCTTCACATAGCGAGACATACGGTATGGTTACTATTGAAGCGATGTTGAGCGGAATTCCCGTTTTGGCAACGGACTCTGGTGGAACGACTGAAATTCTAGGCGATGGAGAGTTTGGTGCGCTGTACAAATACAACGACATGGCTGACTTTTTACCGAAATTAGAATTATTGATCAGTCGGAATCAAGATATAATCGATAAAGCTGAAATAGGCAGGTTAGATGCCTTTTTGCGGTATAATGTCGAAAAGGAAGTGGAAGGATTTGTGGAGATTCTAAAGGGTTTATAGACCGATATTTCGTTTCTTTTTCATTTTGTTCATTACTTTTCTCGAAAGTGTGCTCTTTTCTGCCTTTACATGCCGTTGTTTCAATAAATTTGCAATAAAATTATGAATATGAGCAAGCACAAATTCAAGCCGGAAAGTTTAATGATGTCTCATGGTTATAAACCTGAATTATCTGAAGGTGCCATTAAACCACCTATTTTTCAGACTTCTACCTTTGTTTTTAAGACGGCAGAAGAGGGAAAAGGCTTTTTTGAAATTGCATACGGACTTAGAGATAAAGAGCAAAACGAAGAATTAGGGCTTATTTATAGTAGAATCAATAATCCGAACCTTGAAATCCTTGAAAATCGTTTGTGTTTGTGGGATGAAGCGGACGATTGTGCCGTTTTTGAAAGTGGAATGTCGGCTATTAGTACGGTTCTATTAGAATTTATCAATCCTGGAAGTTTATTGTTGTATAGCACGCCAATTTATGGTGGAACGGACCACTTTATCGAGTCTTTTTTGGTGAAAATGGGTATCGATTCAGTTTGTTTTCATCCCGGACAATCTGAAGCCGAAATAAAAGGAATTGTTGATGCAACAGGTAAGTCCGATAAATTGGCTATGGTTTATATTGAAACGCCAACCAACCCTACAAATGAGCTCATCGATATTGAAATGTGCCGAAAAATAGCAGATCATTATTCCACAGCCGAAAAACACATTCATCTTGCGGTTGATAATACGTATATGGGCCCATTGTGGTCGCAACCTTTAAAGCATGGTGCCGACGTGGTAATGTATTCAGCAACAAAATACATTGGTGGACACAGCGATGTAATTGCAGGTGCTGTTCTAGGAAATGCGGAATCAATGAAGCGCGTGAAAGTATTGCGTACGTTCCTTGGAAATATGGCCAGCCCAAATACCTGTTGGCTATTGCTTCGTAGTTTGGAAACCCTTCAAGTTAGAATGGAAAAACAGGCAAGTAATGCAATGGAAGTGGCGAAATGGCTTGAGACTCATCCAAAAGTAGATTATGTAAATTACCTGGGTTTACTAAAAGAAGACAACGAGAATTACGCGACGTACAAAAAACAATATTCTTCACCTGGAGCAATGCTTTCGATGTTTGTTAAAGGAGGAGAGAAAGAGTCATTTCAATTTTTAAATGCTTTGAACTTGATCAAATTGGCCGTTAGTCTAGGGTCTACTGAAAGTCTAGCTCAACACCCTGCAAGCATGACGCACATTGGAATCCCTGCGGAGGAAAGAAATGAAATCGGCATTACAGATGCACTCGTTCGAATTTCGATTGGTGTTGAAAATCCAGCGGATTTAATTTGGGATATTGAACAAGCTTTGGAGAAAATTGGCTAATTGAAATTTAGTTTAATTAATTTCATGAAATGATTCAATGGATAGAAAATAATTCAGGAAAGTTTTTTCTCTTTTTGCTATTACTGATTCTCTTCCTACTTGGTTTTCAAGTTTATCTTTTTCTTCAACCCATTGGGATACATTATGTGAGGCAAACTGATAGTCTTGCCTTTGTTGACTTTTATCAGAATAATGGTTTCAATTTCTTCGAACCTGGAGGTTGGTTCCTAGGCGATTCTAATGGAAAAACAGCTGGTGAATTTCCTGTTTTGTATTACATAACAGCAATTTTAGATAGTTTTCTCGGTTCAAAACATGTTGTACTCCGAACGCTAACTTTCACGATTTCTGTTGTTGGCTTTTATCACCTTTTCAAACTATCTAAACTCTTGCTTAAAGAGGTTAGCTATTCAATAGGAATGACGCTATTATTGCTAAGTTCGACGGTTATACTCTATTATTCTGTCAATTTATTGCCAGATGCTTCGTCACTTGGTCTGACATTATCGGCCTATTATTTTGGTTTGAAGAACCACCTGAAAGGGGAGAAGGCTGATTTAGAAAAAGCAATGATTCTATTTTCTATCGCAGGATTATTAAAAGTGACATTTTTGATTCACCCAATTGCGCTTGTTTTTGCTTTGTTTTTAATGGACTTGAAATCCACCAAGAGTTTTAATCTGTCCTTAAAAGCTAATACAAAGAGATTCATGGCATTAGCTCTTGTTTTACTCATCGTTTCTTCGTGGTATATCTACGCCCAATGGTACAACCAGGTGAACAATAGCAATGTATTCTTAACACGTATTCTGCCCATCTGGGAATTGAATTCTACTAGAATTTCTCGTATTTGGTTAGCCATTCGCCATGATTGGTTCTCAGCTTATTACTATCAAACCACTTTTCACGTCCTATTAATCCTTATTTCATTCGGTTTATTTATCCGATATAGACAATTGTCGTTTTTCAGCATTCTTCTTGTTGTGCTTGGAATCGGAAGCCTAGCATATGTATTACTCTTTTTTAACCAATTTCTAGACCACGATTATTACATGTTGAACGTTGCTCCATTTCTTTTCCTTTTGGTGCTTTTCTCCTTCCAGAAACTAATAGTGCAATTCAAGCCTTATTCTGTTCATTTTATTCCAAAAATTCTTGTTTTTCTATTGGTTGGATTAAGCTTCTATTATGCCTGTAATAAACTAAATGGGAGATATACAATCGTGTCAGAAGTGCATGAAAAGAATGTGTCCAGTTTGGTAGGAATAGATGCACATCTCGATAAAATGAGCGTACCGAAAAACGCAAAATTCGCCGTAATAGGTGAAGAGAATTACAATGGAGCATTCTATTGGATGAACAGGTCTGGATGGATCGCTAAACCGTCCGTAAGTGGATCGAAAGAAAAAATGCTAATGGATCGTCAAAAAACCATGGAGTATGTAATGTTAATGCCTGGTTTTGAAGGTTTAGATTTAAAAAACTTTCCTTTGGTAGGGAAGTACAAGGGAATTAAAATTTACAGAAATAAGCAGTTTATTGAATCTGATCCTTCTTGATGAAGTATTTCTTTTGGGCTGGATAATAAAAAAAGCGAAGTTTCTCGTCACCTTTTGGTTCCGTTTCTATTTCGAAATCTGAACTTAAATCTTTTGGAATATTGGATTTTACGTTTGCCTCATAAATCACGATATCTTTTGAAAGACTGTGCGATCCGACGTCATATTTAACATGATTTACATTGAAATTATTTGCGTCATCCACATTGTGTATTTCGCATTGAAAGATTAAGGCAGGCACACCATTGCGAACCGTGTAAAAGTTACGGTAACGTGCTTCACGAATACGAATATCTAAGGTGAAATCCTTATACCCTTCCGTCAAAATATTCGCAAAGTCAACTTTAAGCGGAATTAATCCATTGGATGGCACGGCAATTTTTCGAGTCACAGTGTGGGTCATTCCATCATAATAAAACAAGAAATTGTAATTTCCGAAATATCCGACTTCTTCTTGGTAAGCAACGTTATTCTTATCTATTGCGGTTTGTAAAGTATGTTCTTTTCGATTAACGACTATAATTGCATCTTCAAATTCGTCGTCATTGAGTTGAGCCTTGTAAATGCTCTGGGTGTGATTTTCTGTTGCAGGAATACTTAATTCAGCTTTTACCTTACGGTCAATGAGATTTTCCATCGACAATTGTTCATTCGATTCAGGAGTTTCCACTTCGACTGTAGGTTCATCTTCCCCGCAAGACATCAACCCGATAAACAGAAAAAAATAGAGATATTTCAATTTCATGCTTCAAAGATAGTTATGCGATTCGAAATGCTTAGATTTGATTGGTCAATTTTTATGCAAATTATAGAATCCATACCGAAGTCTTGGCGACAACTTGTTGAAAGCAAATGGACTGATGCAGAAATTAGCGTCTGGGAAGACAAAATTGCATCCATTCTTGAAGAAGGAAACCATACACCTGATAAAAAGAATTTGTTTAAAGCATTCGAAATGACTAATTTTAAAGGCGTTAAGGTTGTTATTCTCGGTCAAGATCCTTACCCAACACCCGGACACGCCAATGGATTGGCATTTTCGACTGAAGATTTTGTACAGCCTTTCCCTAAAAGTTTATTAAATATTTTCAAAGAATTAAAACGTTCTATTCCCGAGTACGATTTTCCCTTAACAGGAAATTTAAATGGATGGGCAAAACAAGGTGTTTTATTGATCAATACCTGTCTTTCAACTGAAAAAGGCACTGCAAATGCCCATCAAAAAAAAGGATGGGAAGAGTTAACCTCATTATTTCTTTCTGAACTGTTTAAAAAGAAAAAGAACATTGTCGGTATGTTTTGGGGAAATCAAGCAAAGAGATTTATTGAAAATATCACTATGGAAGATCATTTGATTCTTACCTCAAGTCACCCAAGTCCTTTATCCTTTTATCGTGGATTCAGTGGCTGTAACCACTTTTCCCTATGCAATGATTATATGGTGAAAAATCATAAAAAAACGATTGATTGGCAAACCTAAATTGCCCAAGGATATAGTATATTTACAGCAATGGAATTAAAGAATGATTTGGTGCTACGCGCCGCACGAGGAGAAGATATCGAAAGATACCCAGTTTGGTTAATGCGTCAAGCAGGAAGAATATTACCTGAATATAGAGCTGTAAGAGCAAGTTTATCAGGGTTTAAGGAATTAGTAGAAACACCTGAAAGGGCAGCAGAAGTAACCGTTCAACCTGTCGATTTACTAGGTGTAGATGCAGCAATAATTTTTAGTGATATACTTGTCGTTCCTGAATCGATGGGATTGACGTATGAAATGGTGGAAGCAAAAGGACCGTATTTCGAAAAGACGATAAAAAGCGAAGAAGATCTCAAATTCGCCGAGTTTGACTTCGATGTCGAAGATCGATTAGGGTATGTTTTGGAGGCAATCAAATTAACGAATCAGGAATTGGATGGACGTGTTCCATTGATTGGTTTTGCTGGCGCTCCGTGGACCATTTTTTGCTATATGATAGAAGGGCAAGGATCCAAAACATTTAGTAAATCGCGTAAAATGTTGTACCAAAATCCAACTTTGGCACACGAGTTGCTTACTAGGATTACGAACGTGACAATTCATTACTTAAAAGCACAAGTCAAAGCAGGCGCGCACATGTTGCAAGTGTTTGATTCTTGGGCCGGAATTCTGGGAACAGCGCAATATGCTGAATTTGGATTGAAATATTTGGATGAAATCTCAAACGCATTAAACGAGGTGCCGCTGACAATTTTCTCAAAAGGTGCAATAATGTCCCTGCCAGAGGTTACAAAATTGAACTGTAATACAATTGGAATGGATTGGAATATGGACGTTGCTCAAGTGAGAAAATTAGTCGGAGAGACCCGCACTTTACAAGGCAATTTAGACCCTTGTGTATTGTACGGTAGTCACTCTGAGATAGAAGTGGCAACAAATAAAATGCTCGATTCTTTTATTAGTAAGCGACATATTGCTAATTTAGGGCATGGAGTTTATCCTGATATTGATCCCAACAAGGTGAAGACATTTATTAATACAGTGAAAAGCTATGAATTTAAATAAAATAAAAATGAAGAATATAACAGCAATAGCATGTGCTCTTTTCTTAACAGGAGGATTGTTTGCACAAGATAATTTGGTCGATAACGGAAGTTTCGAACAGTCCGTTGGGCGAGTTAAAAGAATGGGTTCTATCAGTCAATGTGAAGGATGGGCGTCAGCAACAGGAGTGAAAGCAGATTATTTCCTGCCTACGAAAGAACCGGGAATAAATACACCCGATAACCTGTATGGTTTTGAGGAGCCAATGGACGGTGATGCGTATGCAGGAATTGTGGCTTTTTCGTATGGAGATAAAATCCCTCGTTCATATATTACCACTCGCTTGAACGAGACTTTAAAAAAGGGTAAAAAGTATTGTGCCCAATACAATGTTTCTTTAGCCGAAGGATCTAAGTATGCAGTAAATCAAATGGGAATGTTGTTCTCAAAGAAGCAATTTGAATCGGATTCTAAAGCAAACTTGATTGAAAATCCTCAAGTAAAAACCGATGAGATTTACAATGCTCAGTTTGGTTGGTACAGCGTATGTGGCGTTTTCATAGCGGAAGGCGGCGAAAAATACTTGACATTAGGGAACTTCAATTCTTCACAGGATATCAAAAACGAAAAAAACAAACCTTTAAAAGGTTCGAAAATAAAAGCAGAAGCAATTGTTGCAGCTTATTATTATATTGATGATGTGACCGTTTATGAAATGGACGAGGATACACCATGTGAGTGCAATTCTAATATTGAAGAAGAAGATTATTCGACTTTGATTTACCAGAAACAAATTAATGTAGATGAATCAAAAAGCACACCGAAACAAATCGTTGAGGCACAACAAATTTTCTTCGGTTTTGGACAAGATGAATTAACAACTCAATCTAAATTATCTCTTGACGCAATTGCAAAAGTGATGATTGCTAATCCTTTAGTTCGACTTCAGATAAACGGATATTTCGATGTTATGGAAGACGAAGTAGGCGCTGAGAAAGCAGAATATTCTGGCATGGACCGCAAACGAGTAAACGCTGTAATGGAATATTTGAAAGCAAAAAGTGTTGCATCAGCGCGTTTGATCGAATCGAATCAAGGATCGGATATTGATTATGCTGAAATTGTAGAATCGGATGATGAAGAAGTAAAGCAAGCAAAAAATAGAAGAGTAGAGTTTATCCTTAGATAAACCACGTATAATTCTAAGAAGTCATTTCGTTTCGGTTCAACCGTAAGAAATGGCTTTTTTTATGCCGAGTAAATTTTGACGGTGAAAGGGGCTATTCCCAGTTTTTTAGAACTTGGTACAGTTTCTGAACGGGAAGTCCCATGACATTGTAAAAAGAACCTTCTAGTTTTTCAATCGCCGTCATGCCAATCCACTCTTGAACACCGTAAGAACCAGCTTTGTCATAGGGTTCGTAGTTGTTCAAATAGTAATCGATTTCTTCAGCTGAAAGATTAGCGAAGTACACGTGCGTCGAATCTGAAAAGGAATGGAATTCATTTCGCGTGCCCAGTGCAACACCGGTAATTACAGTGTGTTTTTGACCGGAAAGCCTCTGAAGCATGCGTTTTCCGTCATTCTTGTCTTTTGGTTTTTCTAGAATGGTTTTATCCAAAACGACGACTGTATCACTACATATAATTAATTCATCATCCTTTGAATCGGAGATTAGTGCTTTCCATTTTTGGGTAGCAATATATTCGGCAATTTTTGGAATAGGCATATTCGATGGAAAACGCTCATCAATATCAGCTACCCGAACTTCAAATGGTATGTTCAATCCAGTCAATAGTTCTTTTCTCCTTGGAGACTGCGAGCCTAAAATGATCGTATGATTCTTGATTACATCCATAACAAGTACCAATAAAGTGAAGTGACAACCCCGCTAACCATCGCATATTTTACCCATTGGTCCGCCTTTAAAAATCCAGTTTTTGTTGTTGCTCTAATGGTAAGGCCGATAGCTACAAAATCCATGACTAAGGAAATGATGACAGGCAAGAATATTAGCATTTGATCCATTAGACCGAAGTCATTTTTGGGCTGATGAAATAAGAAAAGCACGGTAAACAATACTAATGGAAGAAGTAAAAGTGCCACAATCCAAATTTTTGATAATTTCACGCCATACTGAATGGGCAAGGTCTTTGCCGAAATCAGTTGATCGCCTTTTATATCTTCTACGTCCTTGATGATCTCTCTAGCGAAGTTATTTACAAAAGCAAAAAAGGCGAGTAGCCAAATGAAATAGCCTTGATTAAGCAGCGAAATCAGCCAATATTCGAAAGCAGTTTTAAACATTTCAGGTTCAAGAATATCTACACTGCCTTGAACGTAAAAATGGACGCCACATAAAATGGGCACTAAAGCGGTTAGACCAGCGATTAAAAAATTTCCGATGAGAGGCTTCTTCTTCAAAATAAGGCTATACAACCATAAGGCATTCATCGACAATAGATGAATAAAAACATACCAAAAGGTTTCGTAACACGCGCTTAAATATACTGCAATAGCAAAGGCGATAAAGTTCAAGCTAGAATGGATAAGGATGGCCCAGCGACGATTGATATATTTACCAATAATGACACGCTTTGGCTTGTTCATCCTGTCTGCTCTAACATCAAAGTAATCGTTGATGACATTTCCGCCTGCGGCTATCATCACAGTCGAGAGAACGAGTAAAAAGAAATCTAATTCCTCATCGTTATTCCCTAAAAATTGGACAGAATACATCTTTTCGTACGTCAAAATAAAAAGGCGTACACTGTACATCGTCAAAGCGATGATGAGTAAGTTAATTGGGCGAATGAGTAGGAGGAAACCTTTCATTTATTTAATGATTTTGTATTCCGTACGTCTGTTTTTTTGATGCGCGGCTTCAATCGCTTTTACGTCTGTAAGTTTAGCTATTTCTTCATCGGAAACAACATTCTTCGTTTCGCCATATCCTTTGTAGGATAATCGTGTTTTGTCTAATCCTTTTGCAACGAGGTAATCATAAACCGATTGAGCTCTTTCTGTTGATAATTTCATGTTGTCCGCGGCATCTCCACGAGTATCAGTATGACCACCAATTTCTATCTTCAACAAAGGATTCGTCGCTAAAAACTCACGTAATTTCTCTAATTCTATGTAAGATTCAGGTCGTAATGTGGCTTTGTTTAAGTCATAAAACACATTATTCAATACTATTGGTTGCGAACTCGATGTTGGAATCAACGGAACATCCATTTGAAAAGCTTCTTTTCCATCAGGATCTTTCATGTCGAAGGTTTGCGAGAAGAAATTGTAATTCGGAAAACTAACATTCAATGCATATTTCTTGTTTACTGGAAGTGATACCACAAATTCTCCCGTCAAGCCATCTGCTTCTGAGTAAATAACTTCTTTTCCATTTTCTAAATCAATCAATTTGAATTTACCAGGAAGCGGACGTTTGGTTTCAGCATCAAACACCAATCCTTCGAAATAAATAGTTTTCGTCGGTTTTAAGTGTTCAGGCATTGGGAAATAGTAGATGTCTAATCCGCCAAAGCCACCTTCACGGTCACTTGCGAAAAAACCAATTTCTCCATCAGCGGAAACCATCAACGAGTTTTCATCATATTTTGTGTTTATCGGATAACCAAGGTTAATTGCTTTTCCCCAATTTCCACTCGCGTCCAATCTGCTCACAAACAAGTCAGAACCGCCCATTCCAGCATGACCTCTCGATCCAAAATACAGCGTTTTCCCATCGGGGTGAATCAAAACAGATTCTTCTGCTTCTGGTGTATTAACCGCAGATGGTAACATTTCAGCTAGGGACCATGTTCCATCCGCCTGCATTTTACTCACATAAATATCACCTTGTTTGGTGCCTTCTCTGCCACGAATTCCTCGAATAAAATACAGGGTTTTACCGTCTGAAGATAAAGAGGGCTGAGTTTCCCAATGAAATGAATTTACTTTTCCTAAAATGTTTTGAGGATTCGTCCATCTATTTCCTAAACGTTTGGTGTAGAACAAGTCGCAACTACCATAGCCGTTTCTGTTTTCACCATAATAGCCTTCATATTCCTCGCAGGCCACAAAAATAAGTGATCTTCCATCTGGAGCGAGTGTTGGTGCTCCTTCGTTAGCAATGCTGTTGATGTTAGGCGGCATTGGAGTAGCCGTTTTCCATTTTTTATCTTCGCCTAAATTTGAAATGTAAAAGTCTTCCTGTTGATTTCCGTTAATGCGATCATCCTTAATTCTTCGAGTAAATAGTATCGTTTTTCCATCAACAGTAATGGTTGGGAAATATTCTGGATTAGAAGTATTGATTTCTGGACCGATATTCACGGGGTCAAACTTAACAGGATTCTTCATGGCTTGTATGGCAAACAAGTTGTTGGCTTGCATGGACATGGCCTTGTTTTGCAATTCAGGATTGGCCATTTGAAACTTCATGAATTGATCTATTCTTTTGTTGCTTTCTTCAAACTGACCATCTTTGCTTAACAAGTTAGACAAGAAGAAATACTCACTTCCTGTTCCCGAAATATTAGGATTCAGCCGTATTGCTTCTTCTAAATGATAAATTGCAGGAGTTGTTTGACCGATATTTTCGTAGAATTCACTGATTGTACCATGAGCTTCGAAAAAATTTGGTTCACGCTCCAAAGCTTTTTTTATTAATACTATTCCACCACGGAAATCAGGTCCACCAGTTTGTGTATCACGAGCCGCTCGAGGTTGATTGAATCCTTCTTCGAATAATTTGACTGCTTTCTTGTCTGATACAGAATAAATCTGCTGGGCGGTGCCGCATGAAGTGAAGAGTAAGAAAATAAGAGGTATAAAAAATAGGTTTTTCATGTTATGGTATTTGCATGAATTTATGCGTTTGCAGCGATATTTTCCACTTTGGATTCGCTTTTATGTACTCAATGATAGGTTGCAAAAAC
>DDBE01000108.1:8703-18033 GCA_002332715.1 Flavobacteriales bacterium UBA2040 | reverse complement strand
GCACCCTCGTTTGAAAAGCGAGAATGACTCGATAGCTCAGCTGGTAGAGCAATACGCTTTTAATGTATGGGTCCTGGGTTCGAGCCCCAGCGGGATCACAAAAAAAAAGAAAAAAAGGTTTAATCGAAAGATTAGACCTTTTTTGCTTTTAGAAATTTCTTAAGGGTTCGTACATGCATTGAATAGGAACAATACATTCGACCATAGCGAAGAGTAGCAGGTCTGAATCACGAAAAAAAGGGACTAACGAAATAATATGCGTTTGTATCAGATTTTTGAATTTAAGATTGAAAGAAATTATCTAGTTTCAAATTGATGGTAGTTCGGACTAAAATTCGAAAATTTTAGTCCGTAATTTTCACAATTGTAGTTTTATGTAATAAATCACAAATTTTCTAACATATTCGTTCGGATAATTCGTGTGAAATGATTTTTGATAGTTCCAGAAAATAATCTAGATTTCCATTTTGAACTATAAAATAAAAGAATTACAATGTTGGCTTTCATTCCAATAAAAAATCCCGTTTCGGCGAACCAAAACGAGATTTTGAATAATTATATTTTGACTTACAATTCAAATCGAACAGGTAAGGTAATTGATGTTTTTACATTTTTACCACTTGCATCTTGACCAGGATTCCAAGCCGGCATTTCAGAAACAACTCTCAAAGCTTCGGTAACCAATGAAGGATGACCGCCACGACGAGCAATTTGTCTGGAAATACTCCCATCTTCATTGATGACAAATTCAACAAAAATCGTTTCTGTTTTTTTATTCTCTAAAGCATCAGCAGGATAATTTAGGTTCTCTTTCAAATACGCGTTCATCGCTTCTTGTCCGCCAAAAAACTCTGGTTGAACGGAAGGGTTGTAATCCACATCTTCTTGCAATTGCGCAAAAGCAGAGGCAGTGAACAAAAGTGTCAAAATGCTTAAAATGAATAAGTTTTTCATAATATGATTAATTTTAATGCTACAATTTACCTAAAAAGGAATGATTTCCTGTATTATAAACGTCATTTTGAGTGAAGGGTTGCTCGTTTCCTTTGAACAGTTCGTTTGACTGCAAAAAAAATAAATCAGGAGTACCCAAGACTATTGCTTTTCAAAGAAGGATTCGAATTATTGAAAAAGATAACTAATTCTACAACCCCGCTTTCTGTCTTTCCAATCTCGGTTGCTCGTCCATTCGAATCGTCAAAACACGCATGTATTGTGCAGTTCTACTCTTAGGCCTCATGCTAAATGCTTTTTCGGCGTATTGAATGGCTTGTTGTAAGTTTCCGGACATTTCATTTGCTACAGCCAAGTTGTATGCGCTGCGAAAAGCTTCTCTTCTTTTTCCAGTTTCACCCGTACGCCATATGTTTTCAGCTGTAGTCCAATTGTTTGTTCTGGCCAATTTTGAAGCTACTCTTAAATTTTTGGAACCACTATGATAAATATCTCGTTTTTCGAAGTTAGTGTAAGGGACTAGCATTCTGCCGTATTCGTAACCGGTTCCATATGCTCTTTTTTCAACGTTGTTGGCTCCTTGCAATACCAATGTGCCACCACCGCCACCAGCTCGGTAACCCATCATTTGTTCATCGACGATAACTTTATTGATATTATCATATACTCTATAATAGGCTCGAACTGTTGCAGAACCTTGGTTCGGTGTGTTCGGTATATTAGCACCACCTATAGTTCCGGCTTCATCTGAATCGAAGAATTCACAGGCCACAATCATGTCGCTGCTATTTGCCATGCACAAAGAATCGATTACGGACCAAGTTAAAGCTGGTGGTGTATTTATTATTGTATTTGTTTTCATGTCAACGATTCCGCCAACGGGCAGTAAGCGATCTCCTTGTGTTAATGCAAGCTGAATACCATTTAAAGCAGCTTTAGCTCCCAATCTATCTGCCATGATGGATTCACCAGAAATTATGCCCTCTAGCACACTTCCAACCGTTGTAGCTCCTTTTTCCGGAATCGTTCTATTGACCAAAGTTACTCGTTTTACCTCCGGCCGAAGTTCTATAACTGCTGGGTGTTCTACTTTTATTCCAACGGTTTTATAGGTGGAACAAGATCCAAGTATCAGGGTAATAATTAATAGTATTGTTAATTTCATAATTGCTTGTTTTACTTATTATTTATTTTATTTGCTATAAATGTTTCAACTACAAAATCTAAGCCAAAAAAGAATGAGTCTAAAGATACACTTCTTCTCATTCATATGTAATAAATTCTTATGCTTCCTTTTTCAAATGAACATCCATTTGAGGGAAAGGAATACCAATATTGTTTTTCGCAAATTCTTTGTAAATATTTTCTTGCATGTCGTAATGAATACCCCAATAGTCTGATGTTTTACACCATGGTCGAACAGTAACATTCACACTGGAGTCTTCTAAACTACTTAATGCAATAAACGGTGCAGGTTCTTCTAGAAGGCGTGAATCATTGATAAGAATGGTGCGAATCACGCCTCTTACCTTGTCGTAATTACCACCATAGTTAAACCCGAAAACCAAATCAACTCTTCTAATATCTTCTCTTGTATAGTTTACAATGTTTCCATTGGCCAAGGGTCCGTTCGGTAATAACATAGCTCGGTTATCTGCCGTTAAAACAACGGTATTGAAAATGTGCATTTCTTTAATAATTCCTTTTTCACCTTGTGCATCTATAAAACCTTCCACTATAAATGGTATGAAAAACAGAATCATGACTTCATCTGCATTATTTCCCAATGCACCTGAAAATGCCATTCCAATGGCTAATCCCGCCGCACCCAAAAGTGCAATGAAAGAAGTTATTTCAATACCCATTTGGCTAGCTGCCAATAGTGGAACCAATATTTTCAATGTTGTGGTAGCAACAATTTATAAAAAGCTTCATAGACCTGGATCCATATTACTTTTCTTCAATCCTTTATGAATGAGTTTCGAAAGTCTTTTCGTTAACCAAAACTCAATTACTAATATGGCAATGGCTACTAATATTACACCACCACTTTTAACCAACCATCCTTAAATATCGGTACTTTATATTCCCAACATGCTTTCTATTTTATCTATCACTTTTTTGTTATTTTTGCTTGTAAGTGTGCTTTTTTTTGAAAAAGGATGCAAGATACATCACTTTTAAAGACAACTCAAGAAAATAACATGTTTTTCATTTTGTCAAAAATTCTTCTTTTTCTAACAAAACCCTTCATTTGGATTCTTGTTCTTTTTGTGACTGGTTACTTTTTTAAAAAGTGGAAATACGCTAATAAAGCATTAGGACTTTCATTGATATTTCTTTTCTTCTTTTCTAATTCAGTGATTCAATTAGAGTTTTCTCGATTGTGGGAAGTGCAAGGAAAGAAAATTGAAACACTCGGCACGTATGACTGTGCTTTAGTTTTGACTGGTATGGCCAGTTATAATAACGACCTAAACCGCCTTGAGTTAAATCGGAATGGTGACCGTATCTGGCAAGCAATGGATTTGTATCGATCTGGAAAGGTGAAGAAAATTATGATTTCGGGAGATTCAGGTCATTTAACCGACAAAGGATTACATGAGGCGCAACAACTCGCCATGGTTTTAGAAAGGAATGGAATTCCGACTGAAGATGTGATCGTGGAATCAAAATCACAGAATACCTATCAGAACGCTCTTGAATCGGCAAAAATAATTAAGACTAAGCATAAGAATTGGAAAAAAATACTTTTGGTTACTAGTTCTACCCACATGCGCAGATCAATGGCATGCTTTAAAGAACAAGGAATTATTTGCACTCCATTTTCGACGAATTTGGACACCGGCCCGACAAAGGGATATTTCTTTGAACAGTATCTTCTTCCCAATATTGGCGCTCTTGAAGCGTGGGAGAATATAACGAAAGAGTGGGCTGGATTTGTGATGTATAAGCTAATGGGCTATTTATAGCCACTAAAGTATCACTTCACATTTGTCGGTGTTTACCCATTTACTCCACGTTTTATTGTATCCGTGAATTTCTTTGGTGTCGACGCCCTTAGTGTTGACAATACCACCGCCGTTATTCGCCCAATTGAATAGACCTCCATACAAGTTCTTCACATTTTTAAATCCCTTTTTCTTCAATTGTTCTGTGAGTTTTCCGCTGCGATAACCAACTGAACAATATATCACTATCGTCGCTTTCTTGTCCTGTTTGTTGATTTTAGTCCAATCAATATTGTCGTAACCTACCCAAATAGCGCTATAAATATGGCTAACTTCGTATTCCTTTAATTCCCGACTGTCCAAAAAGATGATTTTTTCTTCCTTTTTTTGAAGGGCTTGTACCTCGGTCATGGAAATGATTGGTGCCTTTTTACCTGCCATATTTATTGCCATTTTTTCAAATCCTTCCGGATTTTGACCGCAAGCGGCAAAGAGAATGGTGAATAAAAATAAAAGAGATAATAAAAGTCGCATGTTGTATTTTTTAATTAGGCGATTTTTCAAAGTATTACTTACAGAAATCGAACCAAAACTAATCGATTTGCCATTTTATAATTTTTCGATCATCCGAAGTGCTAAGGAATTGATTTTCATTTACTAAACAAAGCGAATTGACAGAATGTTTGTGTCCGCCCGTTTTATTCTCCAATTTTTGTTTGAAGGAATAGGTGAGGTCGTCCCATATTTTTATCGATTTATCTCGACTGGCCGAAACAATTGTTTTTCCTTCATTGATTAGCAGTAGGTCGTATATGGCGAAGTTGTGCGCCGGAATAGACTCCAGTAATTTCTCGGCTTGCCAATCCCAAATTTTTAGTAATCCATCCTTTCCACCAGAAATCAATTTATTTTCGTCTAAGGCCGAAAAAACGGAACAACAAGATCCGTTTTCGTGTCCCGGTAAAGTGCCGATTTCATTAAAATACTGCGTCTCAAAGATTCTGATTTTTTCATCCTGTCCGTGTACGACAATCAATTTCCCATCCGATTTGGCATTTATTTTTCGTATTTTTCCACAGTTTAGGGGAAGAAAGAGAACCAAATCTAAATTTTTTGAATTCCAAATGGACAAGTTTCCTTCTGCATCACCCGCTACAATGAAGTTTGTAGTGGGCACTTCCACCAAGGAAAATAGTGCGCTTCGATGTTGCTGGTAGAACTTAACTTCTTTTTTTGTAGATAAATCCACTATGTGAAGATCGCCAGATGACAAGCCAAACCACAAATGATTATTGGCAGAAACCACAGAATAGGGTGGAGTGGAGCATTTTACTGCAAATCCATCTTGTTCAAATGAGGTTAAATCCCACTGTACAACATATCCATCTGCACTGGCAGAAAATACTTTGTTGTTTCTTTTTTCAAGATCGTAAATAGCACCGGAGTGCCCAGAGATTTTACCGATTTTAGAGACCACTAATCTTCTGTCTCTTCAACTTCTTCTTCGTCAACGACTTGTTTTAGACGTTCTGCATAATCAGCCGGAAGACTTTCGAAGAATGTATCGCCACGCAATCCAAGACGTAAACATTCCAAAGGAATCATTTCGTTTGGCCCAATGTTTCCAAGATTAACGTTCGCTCCAAATAGCTTGATGAACCAAACTTGTTGGTTTTTAATGGGTGCTTCCCACATGATATCGTTGGGATTAATCTTGGCGATGATTTTGTTTATCAAGAAGGTGTGTGCCGTTCCGTTAGGTCTAAAAATTCCTACAGTACCAGATTCACGTCCCTCTGCAATTACCTTCCAAGAACCAGCTTCCAATTCAGTGCTCATCATTTTGATCCATTTGGCTGGTGAAATGATAATTCCTGAATCTTTTGAGCCCACTTCAGAAAGTACAGTTCTGTCTTTTGACATTTTATGTATCAACTCACATTTTTCATCATGATTAATAATGATAGAACCATCGGAAATTTCGGCTAAATCCAATTTGTATTTATCAATGAAACGGATGTATTCGTCATACATTCCTCGCGCATAGAAAATTTCAAATAAAGTTCCACCGAAGTAAGGACGAATATTTGCCTCTTTGTATAATTTTATTTTTTCCTCCAAGTTCTTGGTTACCATCGAGGTTCCAAAACCAAATTTTATTACATCTGTCAAATGTCCATTTGCTTCAATAAAGTTTTCTGTTTCACGAAGGCTCAAGCCTTTGTCCATCATCATTGAAATTCCCGAGTTACGAGGTTTGGATTCTCGCTTGGGCATGAAAGGTAATTCAAAATTTGTGTGATCGTTATTCATCAAATAAGTCTGTAAATGCGTTAATTGTTTTTAATTCTTCGTTGATTTCAAAAATTTCTTTCGCTGTATTGGAATCTTCCAGAAAATAAGATCGAAAAGCATAAACGGATTCAGTCTTCTTTCCTAATTTCCACAATACGTTGACTAATATAATTGTAAAATAGCGATTCTCGCCGTAATTCTTTTTGAAATCGTTCATAAAAGCCAATGCTTCCTCTGGTTTCGTTTCAAGAATCATGTCCATACAATTGGTCAGTGTTTCTTCATCTGTCCCATCAATGAAAAGTGCTTTTTTATAGTTCTCTTCAGCAAGAACGTACTCTTCTAATTTTTCATAGGCTCCTGCAAGAACATGATACATGCTTGCATTGTCTGGATCCAATTCAATTGCTTTTAAAATGAAGGGCAAAGATTCGAATGTATTTCCTTCTAAATCTTGCACTATTCCCATTCCCAACCAGGCATCTGGCAGCATAGGGGCCAACTCCATCGAACGTTGGTAATGCAATTTGGCAAGAGGAAGTTGTTCCAATTGCTCGTAAGCTTCGCCGATATAACATAATGCTACTGGGTCGTCACCATCCAAGCGCATGCACTCCTCAAAGCTTTCGACAGCTAGTTTATATTTTTCCATTGACAAATATGCATTCCCCAAGTTGAAATGAGCAGGGCCAAAATCGGAGTTAATGATCAAACAGTAATCATATGCCCAAATGGCTTGCTCAAAATTTTCAACTTTCGAATATACGTTTCCTAAATTGTACCAAGAAGTATATGAATAGGGGTTTTCGTCTATGAAATCGGTGTAACTTTTAATGGCACTTTCATGCTCATTCAATTGATCATAACAATACGCCAATTCATAAATTGCTCCTTCATTTGTTGGATTATGCTTCATGGCTCTTTTCAGAACGTCGATGGCTTTTTTATAATCATTGGCATTTTCATGCTCCATTGCCAAGTCCAAGAAAATTTCATCCTTGTCTTCGTCTTCTGCCTTAATCAAAGAAGCTTCAAAGAATTTAATGGCTCTTTTGCTATCTTTTAATTGCGAGAAAATGGACGCTTTGGTCAATAACCATTCGGTTTCCTCACCTATGATTTGCTCAATATCAGAAAGCACATTCAATGCATCTTTTAATTTCCCTGTAGCTGAAAGAGCTTGGGCCATTCTTAATTTAAAAATGGGTTCGAAGGAAAATAAAGAGAGCGCGTATTCTGTACAGAACAAGGCTTTGTTGTACTGACCACTGATTAAATAATGGTCTACTATGGCTTCAAGTCGGTCAACATCAAGATATTGCATGTTGCCGCCTTTGAGGTATTTTTCGAATTTCTCTAGGTCCTTAGAAATGTCCCTTTCAAAATTTTCATCTTCATTGTCAAACATACACGTTTACTTTGCAATTGAAGGTAATCAATTTCTGACCTTGCATCACGACAAGTTCATGAAAGATTATCAACAGGCGATTGAATATAAAACGTAAAATGCGCCCAGATCAGCATGAAGAGAGCACATTTTAGTATGAATAAGTTATTTGTTTGATCTTTTACGATCAGCTTCTTTCAAAAGAATTTTACGGATTCTCAAGTTTGATGGCGTTACTTCTACGTACTCATCACCTTGAATATATTCCAAACATTCTTCCAAAGAGAACAATTTAGGTGGAGCCAAACGAACTTTATCATCTGCACCCGAAGAACGCATATTTGACATTTTCTTCATTTTCGTAACATTGACGTTCAAATCACCAGCACGAGAATTTTCTCCAATTACTTGTCCTTCGTAAATCTCTTCATTTGGTCCGATAAAGAATGTTCCACGCTCTTGAAGGTTATTCAAAGAGAAAGGAATAGACTTACCAAGTTCCATTGAAATCAATGATCCATTTTGACGTCCTGGAATTTCACCTTTGTACGGTTGGTACTCCAAGAAACGGTGTGTCATAATTGCTTCACCAGCCGTTTGTGTCAATAAATAATTTCGCAATCCGATGATCCCTCTTGATGGAACGTGGAATTGGATAACCATACGATTTCCTTTCGGCTCCATATTGGTCATTTCACCTTTTCTCTTCGTTACCGCTTCAACAGCTGTTCCTGAATTGATTTCTGGTAAATCGATCGTCAATTCTTCAATTGGCTCACATTTAACACCGTCAATTTCTTTGATAATTACTTGAGGTTGACCTACTTGTAGTTCATATCCTTCACGACGCATTGTTTCGATCAAAACGGACAAGTGCAATACACCACGTCCAGCAACCAACCATTTGTCGGCTTTGTCTGTAGCAGTAACACGCATCGCTAAGTTTTTCTCCAACTCTTTCTCCAATCGTTCAGAAATGTGGCGAGAAGTTACCTTCTTACCTTCTTTTCCAAAGAAAGGGCTGTCGTTGATAGAGAACAACATGTTCATTGTTGGTTCATCAATACTGATTGACGGCATCGGCTCAGGATTCTCTGCATCACATAGAACGTCACCAATTTCAAATCCTTCGATACCAGTTACGGCACAAATATCACCAGCTTGAACTTCAGAAACCTTAATTCGCTCAATTCCTTCGAACACGTACAATTCTTTGATACGGTGTTTTTCTTGCGTTCCGTCACGTTTTCCAACTATAATCGTCATGTTTTCTTTCAATTCACCACGGTTCAAACGACCGATAGCGATACGTCCAACATAGGTTGAGAAATCAAGAGAGGTAATCAACATTTGTGTATTTCCTTCTGGAATTGGTTTCGGTGGGAAATAGTTCAAAATCTCATCCAAAAGAGGAGTAATGGTGTCTGTTGGCGTTTTCCAATCTGTTGACATCCAACCGTTTTTCGCTGAGCCGTAGATTGTTGCAAAATCCAATTGTTCGTCATTGGCATCCAATTCAAACATCAAATCGAATACTTTCTCATGTACTTCTTCTGGTGTACAGTTTTCTTTGTCCACTTTGTTGATGACCAATAAAGGTTTCAATCCTAGTGCCAAAGCTTTTCCTAATACGAAACGAGTTTGAGGCATTGGTCCTTCAAAGGCATCTACCAACAAACAAACTCCATCTGCCATGTTCAATACACGTTCCACCTCACCACCAAAATCGGCGTGACCAGGTGT
>DDBE01000108.1:6943-8447 GCA_002332715.1 Flavobacteriales bacterium UBA2040 | reverse complement strand
ACCAAAATCGGCGTGACCAGGTGTGTCGATGATATTGATTTTTGTGTCTTTATAAACAACGGATACGTTTTTGGAAACGATCGTGATACCACGTTCACGCTCCAAATCGTTGTTGTCCATAATCAAATCACCAGTTGGACGTTCTCTTTCGTTATCCAAGCTTCCTGCTTCAATCATACGGTCAACTAATGTCGTTTTTCCGTGATCGACGTGTGCAATAATTGCAATGTTTCTAATTTCCATTAAATATTATGCTAAACTGTTTTTAATCTCTTCTTCTTCTAGAACCTGCACCACCTTCGCGACGAGCACCAAATCCTCTTTTTTCTCCAGAACCACCTTCAGATTTTCCTTTGAATCCAACTTCGCTTCTGCGATCGCTTCCTCCTTCAGATGAACGTCTTTTGAATCCGCCACCGCTACTTCTGCGGTCGCTGTCTCCTTCAGATCTTCCTTTGAAACCATTTCTTCGGTCGTCACCATCGTTAGATCTTCCTTTGAATCCGCCTCCAGAACGACGATCATCGCCACCTCTTCGGTCACGGTCACCGCCAAATGTTCCTCTTCTTGCGCTGCTTCCACCGCCTGAGCGTCCACCATTAGATCGTCCACCTCGGTCACCGCCGCCTCCGCCACCAGACTTGGTAACTTCAACATTCATTTGTGAACCTTCGAAATCAGCACCGTTGGTTTTTTCAAGAATAGCTTTAACGTTTGCGTCATCTGCCTCAAAGAAAGAGAACGATTGTGTAATATCAATTCGTCCTATGCTTGAGCTATCTAATCCAGTAGAATCGCAAATAGTTCTCAATAAACCACCAGGATTTAATCCATCACGTTTACCAAGACTAACGAAGAAACGAGTTTTACCCACTTCTTGCCGATCTCTTGAACTACGCGGTTTTCTATCACCCCTGTCACCACGATCTCTACCGAAGGTCAAATCTTTACCTTCTTTATTGCGTGAAGATGCATTTAAGTCACCTGCTTTACGGTAATAATCAAGGAAACGATTGAATTCAGCAGATACGAATTTTTTAATTAAATCTTCTTTCGAAATGTCTTCGAATGAACTATAAATCTGCGGTAAAAACGCTTCGATTTCTTTTTCATTTACTTCCGTAGCGATGATTTTGCTCATCAATTTTGTCAATTGAACGGCACAAATATCTTCTGGGCTTGGAATGGTTCCTTTTGTGAACTCCATTCGCATTTGTTTTTCGATAGCTCTAATCTTGCCGTTTTCACGTGTGTTGATTAAAACCAAAGATTCACCTTTCTTACCAGCACGGGCTGTACGACCACTTCGGTGCGTATAGTTTTCCATGTCATCAGGAAGGTTATAGTTGATTACGTGTGTAATATCATCGATATCTAAACCACGAGCGGCAACATCTGTTGCTACTAATAATTGTAAATCTTTGTTACGGAAACGATCCATTACACGATCACGTTGTGCTTGCGATAAATCTCCGTGCAGCGGCTCAGCATTGTAACCTTCGCG
>DDBE01000108.1:3746-6585 GCA_002332715.1 Flavobacteriales bacterium UBA2040 | reverse complement strand
GTAAATATCTGGATTGGAATCAATCAATCTTTTGACTGCTCCATAACGATCTCTTTCCATCACACTATAATAGACGTGATCGATGTTTTCGTTAGTTTGGTTCTTGTGTCCAATAGAAACCTCTAATGGATCTGTTTGATAGCTTTGAGAAATTTTGGCAACTTCCTTTGGCATTGTAGCAGAGAACAACCAAACATTTTTCGTTTCTGGTGTTTGGCTCAAAATAAGATCGATATCTTCTTTGAAGCCCATGTTTAACATTTCATCTGCTTCATCGAGCACGACGTATTCGATTTCTTGCAAACGAATTGCTTTTCTTTTTACTAAGTCCATTAAACGTCCTGGAGTAGCCACAATAATTTGTGCTCCACGTTTGATGTCCGTGATTTGTTTCCGAATATCTGTTCCACCATAAACTGCTACGGTGCGCAATTTGGTGAATTTAGAAAATGATTCAATGTCTCTTGAAATTTGCAAGCAAAGTTCACGAGTGGGGCAGATAACCAAGCCTTGCGGGATATTGGAATCTTCGTCGATGTTGTTAATCAATGGGAGGCCAAACGCTGCGGTTTTTCCTGTTCCTGTTTGGGCCAATCCTACGAAGTCACTATGTACACCTAAAAGATGCGGAATAGCTTGTTCCTGTATGGGAGTTGGTGCTGAAAAACCCAGTTCTTCAATCGACTTCAGCACCTCACTCTTGAGCCCGAGCTCTTTAAAGGTCATTCTATATTTTTAAAATTGGGTGCAAAGATACGTATTTAAAGTGGTATGAAAAACTTTATTTCAAAATGCGGAATCGTACGGTATTCTTATAAAAGAAAGGAGTGGGTGAGAGCTTGACTTTGGAGTAACTTTCTATCTGCGATCTACGTAAGAGAATTAACAAAACAATAACGATGAGAATAACTTTTAATGCACCTTTTACCTTGTGGTTCAGCTTTATCGCCATTGGAGCTTTAATTCTTCAGGTTTTACTAGGTGTCAATTTTACATTTACCGTTCTAGATGGACAATTCAATTTTAGAGATTGGACGGATTACGTTTCACTTTTCGGTTACATTTTTGGTCATGCCAATTGGGCGCATTATTTGGGGAATTTCAGCATTATTCTTTTGGTAGGGCCGATATTAGAAAAATCTCTTGGCGCTAAGAAATTGGCGATTTATACGGGGATCACCACTTTAGTGATAGCTATTATTCATATTCTCTTTTGGGATCATGGTTTGATAGGTGCGAGTGGCGTGGCGTTTATGATGATCGTTCTCGTTTCATTAGTGGGGCGAAAAGGCAATGAAATTCCTTTGACGTTCATTCTAATTTTTATTCTATTCGTTGGGAAAGAATTTCTCAGTTCCTTTAATGACGATCAAGTTTCGCAATTCGCACATATTTGTGGAGGAGCAATGGGTGTCGTTTTGGGAATGTGGAAGCGATAATTGACCTTTAACGAATTCTATCGTTTGTCCAATTCCGCTTGACGAGCCTTGTGAATATAATAAAAGGTTTGGTCAATCGTCTGATACTGCGCATTTGGAGTCGGGGCAAGTGCCGGAGCTCCAACTATGTATCCCTGCGCATCAATCAAAACATAACTTGGGTAATTTGTGATTCTAAATTTACTGATGAATTCATCGGTAGAAGGCATGCTGAAAACATCCCACTGAATGGATTGAATATCTGCATACTCCGATTCCTTCAAATCTCCGTTGTCAAGCGCAATTGTTAGAAAATATAAATCATTGATGTACTTTTTGTGCATTTCCTTTAGAAGCACCAATTCTTTTTGGTTATTGGGACTTTTCGGGTCGTAAAAATGAATATACAAGTGTTTGCCTTTGTAATCCATATAAGTCTTGCTCACTTTGTTGTCTTTGAACAAGACGAAATCTGGAGCTTTACCGCCTTGCACTAATTCTGTTAGTCGACTATAGACATTCTTAGCGATAATCTCGTTTTCACGGAACAAACACTTTTTGCTCAAACTATCAAGTATTGTGTTTATGTTAGTTTGCGGAAAGTCGTCACTGTAATACACTTCTGAAAGTGCCTGAATCATCACCATTTCACGTAAGCGAAGGTTTTTAAGGGCATAATCTGACCCCAAAGCTTTCATTATTGCTGTTGGGCTGCTCTTAACAACCCCCAAGTATACTTCATTGTTTGCCTCGTTACTAAGTCTTGGAATGTAATCCGCGTAGTACTTCTTGATGTAGTTCATGTAGGCATCATTCTCATAATAAACAGCTGATGGCTTAATGTAAAAGTCGTATTTCTCAAAGCGATTTCGCGTTCCAGTAAAAGAAATTTCATCCAATTGCGCCATCGAAAATTTTACAAAATTTAGAAAGAAGATACTCGAATCGCCTTTATACGCGTTTTCTACATACATCTTAAATGTATCGAGTTTATCACCGAAGCGGGCAGGATCCTTGAATTTTAAATCATAATACCGCGCCATGTATTCGTCTGTCCATCTTTGAAACGCGAGAATTTTATAATTGATATCTGTTGGTCCGATATTGAAGAACTTGATCTCGACCTGATTTCCCGTTTTTACTTCTGGGTCATTTGGATTTTTATTGGGATAGAAAACGTCGTATTTCTTGCCTGGTTCCAAGTACATCCAACCTCTGTTGTTTAGGCTGCGAACCACAATTCGTTGTGTTTGGTCTAAATGAAATTCGGCAGTAAAGGTACTGTCCGCTTTAACCGTCGTTTTTCCGATAGTCAATTCTATGTTGCTGTAATAATCCTCAATTCTATTAAAAGAGATTTCTTTTCCGACATAGTCGGGGGCAAAGCCTTCTATTTTTACTGTATTCGTTTGACTGTAAGA
>DDBE01000108.1:534-3380 GCA_002332715.1 Flavobacteriales bacterium UBA2040 | reverse complement strand
CATGGGTTTAGTGCTTCGTCATTAACGAATGTGTCCTTGCGAATATTGTACCACGTTTAATGCAATAGTTCGGCATTGGTCACGAATTTACCGATGTTTCCTTTGTTTCGGTGGATTTCACGTACGATATTCGAATTAATAGCTGCGAATTTTTGCTCAGTGAGTAAGAATACGGTTTCGATTCCAGAACTCAATTCAAAGTTCATGTGCGCAATAGGTTTTTCATAATCGAAATCTTTTGAATCGCGTAAACCTCGTAGGATATATTTCGCACCGATCTCTTTTGCAAAATCGATGGTCAGTTTTTGGTACGTATGCACGGACACATTTTCCATGTCCACAATCAAACTCTTTACATGTGCTATTCTGTTTTGCAAGTCAAAATAGGATTGTTTACTTGAATTGATTCCTATGCCAATAACGATTTCATCAAAAAGGTTAACAGCTTTTCGGATTACCGCCTCGTGGCCTTTGGTAAAGGGATCAAAACTTCCGGGGAAAAGAGCAATTCGTTTCATGGCGTCAAAATTATTCTAACGAAGTTAATCTTTATTGCAGAAACGAAAAATGAACAGCGCCGTATTTTCGTTCAAAATCGAAATTGGGATGGTCGGATAAGCTTGTCTTCTTGCCATGCTCTATGATTATAATCCCATCTTCGTTCAATAAATTTCGCTCGAAGATTAGATTTGCAATTTCTTCGTGTATGTTCACATCGTAAGGCGGGTCAGCGAAAATCATATCAAATTTCACCACTGTTCTTTCCAGAAATTGAACTGCGTCACTTTTGAGGACAGTCAATTCATCGCTTACATCAAGTTCTTTCGCCAATCCTTGCAGATACTTTACCACCCTAAAATTTTGATCAATCGCCAAGACGTTTCCTACGCCACCAGAAACAAATTCCAATGAAATGTTTCCTGTCCCACAGCATAGATCTAGAATCTTCTTTCCATCCAAATCAAATCGATTGTCTATAATGTTGAAGAGGGCTTCTTTAGAGAAATTAGTTGTTGGTCGGGAGTTAAATCCCTTGGGAACTTTCACGTGTCGTGACTTAAGTTTCCCTCTGATTATACGCACAAAGTCTGGTATTGGTGAATCAAATCGGGTTCGATTTGTGTCTTGATATTTTTGAAAGAGGGAACTTTATCGAATAAGTCTTTGGCTAATTTCGCACAGTTATTTTCTTCTAATAAGAAAGGAACAATACTCATTTGTCCATTGTCTTCCGTCCAATTGTTCTGTTGGAGTAGGTGAGCGACATGATAAATGATGTCCTCAACAGTTTGGTAATCGAAGGTGTTGTAATATTTCAACTCCGTATCCTTCACGGCGGCCAAAATGAAATGATTTTCTTGCAAGGAAAGCACCATTTTTAATCGGTAACTCGGCCCTTCCAATAATCCACGAATGATATGTGTTCCTTCATTTTGGAGTAACATTCTGGGAAAACGAGTGACGAAAAATGACTTAACCCAAACAGGTATTTCAAATATGTTGACACCTGAAAATTCAGGTATACGGTTAAAATCAATGTCGTTTTCGGGTGTTTCTTTTCCAAAAGCCAATTCAAAAACCTTTTGTGGTTCTATTTCAGAAAAGACCGCATTGGGTAAAAGCGTTGTTTTATGACTGAACCAAGAAAGAGAATACTCATCCCAATCCAAGGCTCTGAAATCAGTTTTGCTTAGAAAGACATCCAATTGGTCTTTGTAACCAAAGTCGGTTTTGTCCTTGAAAATAAAAGTAAATTGTTGTTCGGGTGTTTGGTCGATCATCCGCACAAATCGAACGGCGTAAGGATTGATATCAACAACAAGCTGTTTTTTTGACATTTAATTTCCCTCCCAAGAACCTCCTGTATCGTTAGTTGTCAATGATCCGAAGGTCAGTTCCTCTGGTTGCGTACCTTCGATTTTCGCCAATGGTAGTTTGCCTGATACTTTAATTACTGGATATTCTGTTTCGCCAAGTTTCACTTTCTTTTTGGTTTCCAAGTTCCATTTTTTCTTCGTTCCCGGTATGTAAGGAAGAGAATCGGCAGAAAAAGCTCCATAACCAGCAACTTGTCTTGCTTCGGTATACGAGCGTGTTTGAAATTTCGATTGTAAGAAGCTTACCATAACGGTATCTCTTTTAAAGTTGCTTAAACCTTCTCCTGGATTAGGTCGTTTAGATAGTCTTAAAGCTTCTAATTCGGTCATATTGTTATCAATCGCACGATTGTCACCGTAAAGGAAAGCACGTTCATCTTCAGTAATTCTTCTGCTTGGCACCGTTCCTTCCATTTCTACAAAGGGAACTTTTCCATTATTGATAAAATCAATTAAATCATCCCATGTAGGCGCATAGTATGCGTTTTCCTCCATGTAGGCTTTTTGAGCAGTGCGAATATCTTGTAGATTGTAAGTCGCCTTACCATAGGTCATATTGTACTTTTTGATATGTCGATTAGTATTAACCACCGATGCTGTAGAAAAGTACAAAGTTCCAATAGCACCAACAAATGCAACACCACCTAGAAGAGTCAATATTTTCGTTGAAATAACTCCTGAGCTATACAATAGTGTCAAAATCCCCGCAATAAACATCATAACCGTTGCGATTAAAAAAGTTTTGTTTTGAGGTGAGGCGAATACCAAAAAGATCATTCCAAACGCTAGCAATAAAAATAAAGCTGGTACCGAATACTTTTTTAAAAGAAGAGTTAAATTGTTCGTCATTTTATGTTGGTTTCTATATACTAGACAAAACTACAATTTTTTCGTTTCTACCAAAGGTCAATGGATAGTTTTTTTAAACCTTTTACTCAATAGGCCATACCCTTCCCATTTCTAGTATAT
>DDBE01000108.1:0-172 GCA_002332715.1 Flavobacteriales bacterium UBA2040 | reverse complement strand
CATGGAATTGACGGATGACCAGCACACTTTGCTACGGGCATTAATTGAGTTTTCTTTTGAACGAGAAAAGCTGTCGTTGTTTGTATTGAAAGGGTATGCGGGTACAGGGAAGACGTCCATGCTAGGTGCCTATGTGAAGACTTTGAGAGATGCGAAAGCACGCGTAAAGTTG
>DDBE01000020.1 GCA_002332715.1 Flavobacteriales bacterium UBA2040 | reverse complement strand
GTAAAAATTACCCCAATTTATTTTACCATTTTTTTCAACAAAGGCTCTGTTTTCAGGTGAATTGCGCAGCATTCCATAAACATTCAACTTCAGTCCCTTCGATTCAGCAACCTTTTTGAAAAGGGGGAGATCTTTGCTGGCAATTCCGGCATCATGAACACTTGTTATACCATATTGAAAAAGTTCTTCTTGAATTTCCAATAGCGCATTTATCCTGTCTTTTTCGGGGTATGTCGGTATCATAGCCGACATAGAATCCATCGCGTTGTCTAAAAGTAGACCCGTACAAACTCCATTTTCAATAGTTACTTGTCCGCCAGGAATTATCGATTCTACTGTGATTTTCGCCTTGTCCAAAGCAGCTTGGTTGACCAAAACGGCATGTCCATCAACTCTATAAAGGTAAACAGGAGTTTTCGGGAATATTTCGTTCAGTTTCTCGTTCGTTGGCAATACATCACCACCCCACATAGATTGATCCCAACCATGACCAACTACAAATTTCCGATTCGATTTGTCTGTATATTTCTCCGTTCTGACCAATAACTCTTCGAGTGTTCGACAACCAAACAAATCAGCTCCCAATTTCATATCTGCATAGGGCATCAAATGTCCATGCGCGTCAGTAAAACCAGGATAAACTTCTTTTCCTTCAGCATCTATCGTTTCGTCTGACGAATACTTATTCAATATTTGTCGTTCAGGACCAATTTCCAATATTTTACCATCCTTAATTGCAATCGCTTCATAAATTGTTTCATTCTCATCCATAGTATGAATAATCGCATTGTGAATGACTAAATCGGCCTTTTGGCCTTTCATACAACCTGATAGTATAATTATAAAGAAAGGAACTAAAAAGTATTTATACATGATGGAATATTTGATTGCTAAATTTAAAAAGAATTTCATAGTGGAAAGAGCTGAACATCTATTTGACATAACAAAAGATCACTATGTATTCGTGAAAAATAGTGCAATTCTTGACTAAAAATCACCTCCATTTTCACTACCTTTGTCGCTTAATTTTAAGCAAAACATGGAGATTCCCAAAACGTATGAGCCGCTTAAGGCAGAGGAAAAATGGTATGCACATTGGATGCAAAAGGGCTATTTTCATTCAGAACCGGATGAAAGAGAAGCTTATACCGTCGTCATTCCTCCGCCAAATGTAACGGGCGTTTTACACATGGGACACATGTTGAATAATACGATTCAAGATGTATTAGTTCGTCGTGCGCGCATGTTAGGAAAGAATGCTTGTTGGGTTCCCGGAACGGATCACGCCTCCATTGCTACCGAAGCAAAAGTAGTTCAAAAACTGCGCAAAGAGGGAATCAAAAAGTCCGATTTATCAAGAGAGGAATTCTTGTCGCATGCTTTTGAATGGAAAAACAAACACGGTGGAATCATCTTGGAACAACTGAAAAAACTTGGTGCGTCTTGCGATTGGGAGCGCACACATTTCACGATGGATAAACTCTATTCGGAAAGTGTGATCAACGTTTTCATGGATTTGTACAAAAAAGGAAAGATTTATCGTTCAGTTCGAATGGTGAATTGGGATCCTGAAGCTTTGACTGCCGTGTCTGACGAAGAGGTAAACTACAAAGAAGTTAATTCGAAATTGTTTTACGTTCGCTATAAAGTAGCAGGAACGGAAGATGAATGGTTGACCGTTGCAACGACTCGCCCTGAAACTATTTTGGGAGATAGCGCCATTTGTATTCACCCAGAAGACCCTCGATTCAAGCATTTGCACGGAAAAACGGCGATTGTACCTATTGTGAACAGAAGTATTCCAATTATTTTGGATGAATATGTTGATCCTTCATTCGGAACAGGTTGTTTGAAAGTTACGCCAGCGCATGACACGAACGATTACGAGTTAGGAAAAAAACACGACTTAGAAACTATCGATATTTTCAATGCAAACGGAACCTTAAATGCTGAAGGAGCGCATTATGAGGGAATGGATCGTTTTGAAGTGAAAAAAGTAATCGAAAAAGAATTATACGATAAAGGTTATTTGGTGAAAACCGAAGATCACATCAATAAAGTTGGATTTTCTGAACGAACGGATGCTGTTATCGAACCACGTTTATCACTGCAATGGTTCGTTGCCATGAAAGAATTGGCGGCACCAGCTTTAGAAAATGTGATGAATGGAAATATTAAGTTTCACCCGGAGAAATTCAAGAATACCTATCGTCATTGGTTGGACAATGTGAAAGATTGGTGTATTTCTCGTCAATTGTGGTGGGGACATCAAATTCCAGCCTACTATTATGGAGAAGGTGAGGACGATTATGTTATCGCAAAATCAATAGAAGAGGCAGCTAAAATCGCTTCGCATAAATGTGGACGTGATATTTCCGTTTCGCAATTGAAACAAGACGAAGATGTATTGGATACTTGGTTCTCAAGCTGGTTGTGGCCGATTTCGGTTTTCAATGGTTTGACGGATCCTAAGAATAAAGAAATACAATATTATTATCCGACCAATGATTTGGTAACTGCTCCTGAGATTATGTTCTTCTGGGTAGCCCGTATGATCATGGCGGGATATGAATATTTGGGTGAGCTTCCGTTCAAAAATGTGTACTACACAGGAATTGTTCGAGATAAATTGGGCCGTAAAATGTCCAAATCTCTTGGGAATTCCCCAGATCCGATTGAATTAATCGACCGTTATGGAGCCGATGGTGTTCGAATGGGTGTTTTGATTTCATCTCCCGCAGGAAATGATTTGCCTTTCGATACTTCACAATGTGAACAAGGAAGAAATTTCACCAATAAGATTTGGAATGCGTATCGTTTGGTCGATTCTTGGCAGTCGAAAGATTTGCCGCAGCCCGAATCGTCGAAAATTGCGATTGAATGGTTTGAGGTGAAATTCAATGAAACTTTAACTCAAATCAATGACTTGTTCGATAAGTTTAAGATTTCTGAAGCATTGATGGCGATCTACAAATTGGTTTGGGACGATTTCTGTTCGTGGTATTTGGAGATGATTAAGCCAGGCTACAAACAGCCGATTGATGCTAAAACATTGGGTCAAACGAAAGTATTCTTTGAAGAATTATTGAAATTGGCGCAACCCTTTACACCTTTTATAGCTGAAGAGTTGTGGCATTTGATCAGGGACAGAAAAGAAGGCGAAGACATCATCGTGGCAGAATGGCCAAAAGTGAAAAAAGTGGATTCGTCCATCTTGAAATCATTTGAAGAAGCGGTAGAAGTAATAACAAATATTCGAAACATCCGTAAGAAAAATAACATTGCCAACAAGGTGAAAATGGAACTTTTCGTGAAAATGAATGGTGAAATTGATAAATCAATGGACAGCGTGATTTCTAAAATGGGGAATTTGTCTTCATTGGAGTATGTTACCGAAAAAGTAGCACAAGCAAATGGTTTTATCGCCGGAGGAAATGAGTTTTACATTCCTTTTGGAGATGCGATTGATGTTGAAGCGGAGAAAGCTAAATTGTCGGAAGAGTTGAACTATGCCAAAGGGTTTTTGAAAAGCGTTCACAACAAATTGAAGAACGAAAAATTCATGGCAGGTGCGCCGGAAAAAGTGGTGGCAATCGAGAAAAAGAAAGAAGCAGATGCTCTGGGCAAGATTGCTATTCTTGAAGAGAAGTTGGCGGAATTGAATTAGTAGGATTGCTGATTACGGATTGGCTGATTATGAATTGACGTTCTTGTAACTTTATCTTGCTATTTTGAACCTGCTTTTACCATGGGTTTAAATTTCAAAATACCATCTACCGTATTTCTGGTCACAAAATGATAATTATCACGGATATCTGCATAATGCCTATTCGCCCAAGCGTGATTGACTTCCGTTTCATTTAGTTTTTCAAACAATGGTTCAACAAATTTTCGTCGACCAACTTTGGTTAAAAAGCGTTTCATTTGCGGATACACTTTGTCGTTTCCAGCGTCGATGTTTTTCATGTACCATTCGAACATAATTTCGGCATTTCCACAATTTTTAAAATTCATTCTGGCGTCTAGATTGCGATAAGTTTGAAGTGGCAACGAATCAGGTAACGCTCTAATAAATGCCAACCATTCCTGCGTAATAAATTGGTCTCTCGATTTTACTTGTAGTTTTTTACCGTCGACATAATTCCGCTTGAAAATGTTTTTTCCATCAACCACCAAGTCCACGTATTGTTGAATCATATCGAATCGTTTGGACTCAATTTTCACACAGTTTTTCGGCAATCCTTCTTCGTACAACCATTCTTTCGTATTGAAACGAATACGCATCGGATTTAACAAGCGTTCATTCAAGAATTTCTCAAATTGCTCTGTTGTGATGGTTTGAAAGGCAAACTCGCGGAAATAACGCTTCAAGAATACATCAAAATTGGCGCGGCCAACTCTTTTCTCTAAGGTTTTTAAGAAATACGCTCCTTTTACATAAGCGACGGAAGTCATTCCGTCATCCGGACTTCGCCCATCAAGTGAAAGTTTAAGTTTCGTATCCTCTGGATGTGCACCAGCAGAAATTACTTCCATTTCCGACTCCAATTCCTGAAACTCAATGAGCGAAAGCATGTCAGAAATTTCTTTTCCTTCCAATTCCTCCATTATCCGATTTTCGATGTACACCGTAAATCCTTCATTGAGCCAAAAATCGTCCCAGTCCGAATTGGTGACCAAATTTCCAGACCACGAATGAGCCAATTCGTGCGCAATTACTGAAACCAAGCTTTTGTCACCGGTTATCAAAGTCGGATTCGCAAAAGTCAACCGTGGATTCTCCATTCCACCAAAAGGGAAGGAGTCTGGAAGCACGATAACATCATATTGCTCCCATTGGTATTTACCGAAAAGCTTTTCAGCGGTCAATTTCATCGTCGGAAGGTCCTCAAATTCCTTTGCACAAGCATCAATCATTTCAGGTTCTGCGTACACGCCACAGTTTTCGTTCAAATCTACATAACGCAAATCTCCAACAGCAAGAGCAATGAGATAACAAGGTATCGCTTGCTTCATTTCGAAATGATATTCGCCCAAAGAGTCTAATTCTCGTGGATTCGTCGCGCTCATCACTGCCATTAGTTCTATCGGAACTTTCACATCTGCTGAATACGTAATTCGATTCGAAGGGGTGCCTTGAACTGGAATCCATGATCGAGTTAAAATAGCTTGTCCCTGAGAATATAAGAAAGGATGTTTTTTGCCCGAAGTAAGTTTGGGCTCAAGCCAATCCAAAGCTTCGCATTTGTCCGTGGTTTGGTAATAAATATTTACGAAAGTCGTATTGGAATCAACGGTAACAGAAAGTGGTTGACCTAAAAGAGAATCATTTTCGCCCAAAACATAAGTCGTTTCTACTTCCTCTGTTTCACCCAAAGTTACTTTTTGAATAGCAAGATTCTTGACATCAAAAATGGCGATTTTCGTTCCTTTGTTCACCATTTGATGGCGAGCAATTCCATATATAGTCTGATTTTCAAAGTTTACATCCATTTCCAAATGCAAATGCTTTGTACGTATTACGTCAATATTGGCATAGGAATGCGAATCGGTTGGTTCAACTTTTGTCGTTTTAGGCTCTTTATTATTGTTGGGCTTAGGCGTAGGGTCTTCACAACTGGAAAATACCACAACCAATAAGATGAGCAGAAATTGAGGTTTAAATATGTTAGACTTTAAAAATTTAATCTTCATGTTTCATCGTGAAAAAGTAAAGATAATAAAATGTACCATACGCCTTTGGGTTTGGATATTAAGATTCGTTAATTCTATTGATGGTGAATTAATCAAAGCGAAAAATTGAGGTTTTAAAATGGTGTAAGCTCCTCTTTGGCACTGATTTTGTGGCTTTTCAATGACTTCGTTTGATTTCTTTTTTGTTTTTCATTGATGCAGAATATGGAATTTAATTGAAAAAAGAATTGAGCAGAAAAACTATGAAATTGCGCTCTAAATATCGTCGAAGGGCTGAATCATAAGGAGAACACAAATCGCTTGAAAAGTGGAGTAATTCAAATATAATTTCTATTTTCGGGTCGTTAAAAACTCTAAACATCGAAATGTCGAATCAGACTGCATTGCCTTCAGACAATCAAAAGGAATTATTTGGACACCCAATTGGACTTTACGTACTGTTTTTTACTGAGATGTGGGAACGCTTTTCTTATTAT
>DDBE01000068.1:3947-4292 GCA_002332715.1 Flavobacteriales bacterium UBA2040 | reverse complement strand
GCACGAAATTTATTGATGAGTTCTTCCGTGTGCTTAATATCTTTTTCTTGTTGCTTTTTAGCACCTTCAAGACGTTCGATTTCTTCTGCTCTAGCCAATTTGTATCTTGAATAGGAAAAAGGAAAATCCAATAATCTACCTTGACTAATTTCCAACGTTCGTTTAGTTACGTTATCTAAGAATAATCTATCGTGAGAAATAACGACCACTGCTCCGTCAAATTTTTGCAAATACCCTTCTAACCAGGCAATTGAAAGGATATCCAAGTGATTTGTCGGCTCATCTAATAAAATGACATCTGGAGCATTGACAAGGATACGTGCCAATTCAGCTCTCATTTTCCAA
>DDBE01000068.1:2034-3668 GCA_002332715.1 Flavobacteriales bacterium UBA2040 | reverse complement strand
ACCAGAGAAAGTATTCAAGGGACGTGGTAACTCTTCATCTTGAAATCCTAAACCTTTTAAAGCACTCGTGATTTTTTCTTCCCACTGGAATCCTTCAAGGATATCGAATGAATGATTCAAATCACTCATTTCATCCAACATAGAAAGGTAACTTTCTGATTCGTAGTCTGTTCTTGTAACGAGATCATGATTAATCTTATCCAATCTTTTTCCAATTCTGTTCAATTCAACGTTAGAATCGTTCAAAAAATCAAAAACAGATTTAGTCGTATCAAGAAGCAAATCTTGACTCAAATAACCAATGGTTGTATCTTTTGGTGAATGGATGTTTCCTTCAGAAGGTTTGTCCTTTCCCGAAATTAGCTTAAGAATAGTTGATTTTCCAGCTCCGTTTTTTCCCACCAAGCCAACTTTATCCCCCTTGTTAATTTGAGCGGTAATGTTTTGAAATAAATATCCTGTAGGCAGGAAAACGCCCAGATTGTCCAATTGAATCATGCCGCAAAGGTACTACGTTCTTTAGGACAACAAACCCTTTATGGGATAAAAATTTAAATGACCTGCCGTCAGCAATTGGCTTTTGCAAATTAGACCAGGAAGCCACAAACCTCCAATAGCCAAAAGCCGACAGGTCATTTATACCCATTTGGGTCAATATTGCCAAACATCCGATTCTACCGTTCGAATTTCCTCTTTGATTTTTTCGGCTTCTAATAATGCGTCAACACCGGTTCTATATGATTCTATTGCTCTATCTGCCGTATTGCTTTCCTTGTAGATTACAGCACTAAATCTACGTTTCCAAAACAAATCGTCGAAACTCATCCATTGTGAATCATTTCTTTCATTGTAGACATTGTAATTATTCAGAACATATCTCATATGTGGGAAGTACAGCCAAAACAGTTCTTTAACACCAACGATTATTTCGTTTCCATTTGCATCAACACCTTTTTCTAAAACGACTGGCGCTATTGCGATAATCCTTCTATCGATGGCTGACCGGTTTTTATCAAAAATCCAATCTTCTTTGATTCGGTACTGAACAATATCTTTCGAGGTATACCAAATCGTATCGCGTGGTTCGTATTCAAACGTTTTATCTCCGTTTGCTAGAGTTATGACTCTAGGTTCTCCAAATTCATCCGTCAAAGGAATATCACTTTGTTCGCCCAATCTTCCAAAATAACTGGTTAAACTTTCTCTATAAAGCGAATCCGTATAAAAATTACCTCCTGGAAATCCAGATTCAATCGGATATTTCAGTTGATCTCCATCATACTTGCCGAAAAGATTATTGACATTATAGGGCGAAAAGGCCTTGATATTTCCTGCGAGAACATTGCATCGAATTATCGTCCATAAACTGACTTTATCTTGACTTGTAATCCATGTTCCATTCGCTGTAATTTCATCTAATGGATAGTACAAAGGTTGGTTTATTTTTTCCCTCATGTCAATATACGACCATACCCTTTTGCTCCATGCGGCATCAGCTTCTCGAATATAGGTATACGGAACAATAGTTTTCGTTGCGACATTTTCTTTTGAATAAGAACCATCGAGTATACCTCCCTCAGTATAATTGGTTTGTCCACAAAAACAGTTTTGAGCACTTCCGTTTACAGAAATTA
>DDBE01000068.1:564-1677 GCA_002332715.1 Flavobacteriales bacterium UBA2040 | reverse complement strand
AAAAAGTTCACTTCGTAAAAAAAGGAAACCTTTCGATCTCCTTTTCCTAATAAAATTATATCAATTTAGAATTCCCATACGTCGTGTTCGATAGTACGTATATCTTCTTTGATTTTTTGACTTTCCATCAATGCATCAATACCCGTTCGGTACGTTTCAACTTTTCGGTCATATACACTACTTTCTTTGTAGATCGTAGCATTAAAACGACGTTTCCAAAACAAGTCATCAAAACTCATCCATTGTGCATCATTCTTTTCGTTGTATACCAAATAGTTATTGAATACAAATCGACAGTGAGGGAAATACAACCAAAACAATTCTTTTGTTCCATTGATTGATTTCGTTCCATCCGCCAACAATTCAATATTATTCACAACTGGCGCAAGAGCAATAATTCTTACATCCAAAACTGAACGCTCTTTGTCAAAGATCCAATCTTCCTTGATTCGATATTGAACGATATCCTTTGAAGTATACCAAACGGTATCTCTGTCCGGATAAACATATTCTTCGAATCCATCAGATGTCATTCGAACCAGAGGCTCACCAAACTCATCCGTCAAAGGAATATCGCTTTGCGCACCCAATTGACCAAAGTAATACACCAATTTCTCTCTAAATGCTGAATCTGTATAGAAATTCATTCCAGGTTCGGGATCTACTGGGTATTTCAATTGATCACCATCCTTTTCACCGAAAAGGTTGTTTTCACTGAAGGGCGAAAACAAACGCAAATCACCGTTAAGTACGTGATTACGAATAACAGTCCACAAACTCCAACGTTCTGCATGACGTATCCATGTTCCATTGGCCGTGATTTCGTCCATTGGATAGTACATAGAGTGATTGATTTTCTCGCGCAAGTCTATATATTCCCAAGCACGTTTACTCCAAATCACATCAGCCTCACGAACGTATTCGTATGGAATCATCTTCTTTGTGGGAATATGCTCCTTGATGTAAACACCATCAACAATTCCATCAGCTGGAACATTGACAGGACCACCATTAAGTTCAGGTTGTGCAAAAAGGACACCTACAGAACCAATAGCTATTAAACTTAAAAATAGACTTTTCATAATATTAAATTTTATACGAGCCACCTTTCTT
>DDBE01000068.1:0-232 GCA_002332715.1 Flavobacteriales bacterium UBA2040 | reverse complement strand
GGCTTAACTTGTCTTAACAAACTTGAAGCCGGTCCAGAAAGTGTACCACCTTGACCTCTTGGCGGAGCCATAGGGTTTCCAGGTACAGCCAATTCCCAATTAATAATGGAAAAGCTTGCATTCAAAGGAATTTCGGGTGGATATTTTGCAAACAAACGAGTTTCAGCTTTTGACGCATTTTCTCCACTTTTCGCAGCCCCGAAATATAATTCTGGATCTGGAAGTCTAGAAA
>DDBE01000033.1:1928-2808 GCA_002332715.1 Flavobacteriales bacterium UBA2040 | reverse complement strand
GAAATCAACGAAAAAGTCTTGGGAAATAAAGTAGGTTTTGTTTTCTATCGACAAATTCCTTCGAAAGCCTTGGAAAAAACAGTGCAATATCAAATTGAAAGGCGTTTGGAGGAAGTGTTAGTTGCTCGCTTCACAGATTTAACCTTACTCGATTTTAGAAAGATAAAACAGCCGATTTTACTCAGTTTCAGAAGTGTTTACGACCCTGAAGATAAATCAGCGGACAAACTAGCATGGGTTGGGATGTTCTTCGGAGCCTTAATTTTCATCTTTATTGCGCTATTTGCCATGACTCTATTGCGCTCCATTTCTAGGGAAAAGAGTAATCGAATTGTCGAAGTTATTTTAGCTTCCGTCAAGCCTACTCAACTGATGTTGGGGAAGATAATCGGTGTCGGACTTTCTGCTATTGTACAATGTTCCATCTGGATTGTGGTTATAGCCATCGGTTTGAGCTTGATGAAATCTACCTTGTTCCCTGATTATATAGCACAAAATATCGATAGTGCAGGAAATGTGATCAGTCAAGCAGCAAACGATACGGATTTGATGGGTAATACTGGAGCCTACGAATACAACGAGTTCGTTGATCTCGTTTTTGAGCGTATTCAGTTTGGTCCAATGCTTTTTGTGTTTGCTCTTTGTCTGATTGGCGGATACTTATTCTACTCAGCGATTTTCTCCGCAGTTGGCGCTTCGGTAGGCTCCGAAAGCGATGGGCAGCAATTTGTCATTCCACTGGTTTTGTTGCTCTGTTTTGGTGTTTACGCAGGTTATTACGCCATGATCAACCCAGATGCACCCTTGACAACCTGGCTTTATTATTTGCCTTTTACAGCACCATCCGTGGTACTCGTAAAATTTGCTCTAGGATTTGCAC
>DDBE01000033.1:0-1547 GCA_002332715.1 Flavobacteriales bacterium UBA2040 | reverse complement strand
GAAGAATCTATAAAAATGGAATTTTACAATTCGGACATCGATTAAAGTTGCGTCACTTTTTTAAGTGGACAAGAAATAATTAGATGAGAAAGGCCATCATCGATCTTGGGACAAATACCTTCAATTTGCTCGTTGCAGATGTGATTGGAAACCAAATTGATGTCGTGTTCGCTGATAAAATTGGCGTTGCTATCGGTATGGGCGGGATAAATAATAAACGTCTCACCGAAGAATCCATTTTGCGCGGTACAGATGCGATTGGTCTTTTTTTAGAAAAAACGAAAGAGTTAGCGGTTGAAACCATTCATGCTTTTGGCACTTCGGCGCTGCGTGATGCGGAAAATACAGATGAATTTGTAAGTAGAATTAGAGACAAGTTCCAATTAGAAGTTCAAATAATATCAGGTTTCAAAGAGGCAGAATTGATTTATCACGGTGTTCATCAATTGCATGATTTCAAGGAAAAAGGAGTTATTATCGACATAGGTGGTGGAAGTACTGAAATCATTTTTGCGGATAATGCAATGGTGCATGACGTTGCTAGCTTAAATTTTGGGGTTTCTCGTATTTATCAGAAGTTTCAACTAAGTGACCCTTTGACATTAGAGGATATTCAGAGAATTAGAAATTATCTCCAAACACACAGTGAAGGATTTTTAAATCATCGTGATGAGCCGCTCATGATAGGTTCATCTGGCAGTTTTGAGACCTTTTGGGAATTGATATATCTGAAAAAATTTCCGAAAGAAGCAAAAATCTATTCTTTGGAAATACAAATTTTCAAAGAGGTTTTGGAGCAAACTGTTCGAAGTACGCTCGAGCAAAGAGAAAAAAACCAATTTATTCTTCCCATTCAAAAGCTTATGACACCTATAACCGCGGTGAAGACGCTGTGGTTAATGGAAAAATTAAAAACTACGAAGATCCTCATCTCGCCATATTCATTAAAAGAAGGAGCGATACATAGCGATTAATCATAACGATGTTACCGCAATGAGACGCAGAGAGTTTCGTTGAGTTCACGGAGATTCTCAAGTCATGGCTTGCAATCACAACACAACTATTTCTCACATTCCTTATTGAAACATCATTTTCATCACCATTGTATGCCACATATTGCGATCTCTGAGAAACTCCCTGCGACTCTCCGCGGTTTAATTATTCTAAATACTATCTTTGGTATTCAAATAAAAACACATGAGTAAAATTCTTATCATCGACGACGAAAAAAGTATTCGCAGAGCATTAAAAGAGATTCTTGAATTCGAAGAGTTTGAAGTAGATGAAGCTGAAAACGGAAAAGAAGGCCTAGAAAAAGCGAGAGCTGAATTGTATGACATTATTTTCTGTGATATTAAAATGCCTTTGATGGACGGAATGGAACTGCTCGAAGCATTTCAAAAAGAAAAAATTGATTCACCTGTCATCATGATTAGTGGCCACGGAAATATCGACACAGCTGTGCAAGCTATTAAAAAAGGCGCTTTCGATTTCATTGAGAAACCCTTGGACTTGAATAGAATCTTGGTAACCGTTAGAAATGCAGG
>DDBE01000102.1 GCA_002332715.1 Flavobacteriales bacterium UBA2040 | reverse complement strand
ATTAGAAGAAGGTAAAAAAGGCTTAAACGCTGTTAAGGTGAAAGTCGTATAAGAATATTTTTTTAATTTTTGAAAGCCCGTTTTGGTTCAACCGAAATGGGCTTTTTTCATTTTAGTCAATTTCGGCAATAAAAACTTATTCAAATTGTTAAACTGACATGTTACATTTTACTAAGTACTTAAATAATCCAAAAAACGAGTGGGGAACCTTCGTGCATGGCGCCAGGGGTAGTAGTGCAATTTGGCACAAACAAATACGACAATTTTAAAAAGACTTCAATGTATTACTAATCGACTTACGAGATCATGGCCAGTCTAAAACACCTTTTTCTAGTAGATTAAAGCGGTATACTTTCACCCAAATAAGTGACGAAATAATAGACGTATTAGTCCATTTAAAAATTAAGGCTAGCCATTTCATCGGCATCTCTTTGGGAACCATACTCATTCGCGAAATTTACGAGCGTTACCCTAATAAAGTAATCAGTCTGATCATGGGAGGAGCCGTTATGAAAATCAATGTCAGAGGACAAATTTTAATGCGAGTCGGAAACCTTTTTAAGTCCGTGATTCCGTACTTAGCTCTTTATAAATTCTTCGCATTCATTATTATGCCAAAGAAAAAGCATCGTGAGTCGAGCAATTTATTTATCAATGAAGCCCGGAAGCTGTATCAAAAAGAATTTAAAAGATGGTTTACTCTGGTATCTCAGGTGAATCCGCTGTTAAAATTCTTTCGATTCAATGAAGCTAAAGTGCCAACGCTTTATATTATGGATTCGGAAGATTATATGTTCTTGCTATTCATTTCTAAATTAGTTTCTGATCATACAACCGCGGAGTTATCCATTATCTCAAACTGCGGACATGCAGTAAATGTTGAATCTCCCACGATTTTCAACAATACTGTTATCCGATTTTTAAAGCTGACATAAAAACGGCCTCCAAAATTGGAAGCCGTAACATTAAATCTATTTTGAGTGGGTTTTTAATTCCCTTCTTTATCGAAAGAGTTCGTTGAGTTGTTGATGATTTTCACATCACCACCAAAAGAGATTACTTTAAACTCAGTTCGTCTGTTCTTCTCGTGTTCTTCCTCTGAACAATCTGATTTCACATTCCCTTCGCAAGCACAATCGTTCAACAATTTCGATTCACCATAACCTTTGCCATAAATTCTATCTGGATTATCTATTTTGCTTTTGATATAATTTGCCGATGCCTTTGCTCTTCGGTCTGATAATTTTTCATTGTATGCTATACTAGCTCTGCAATCTGTGTGCGACCCAAGTTCAACTTCCATCGACGGATACTTATTCATAATTTGAACTATTTTATCCAGTTCTATTTTCGCGTCAGGACGAATATCATATTTTTTTAAAATCTACGTTGTAACTTCGTTGTGATGATTCCTTTCAGGTATATTCTTGTTTTTTCAATCCTGTATTTGGGTTGGTCTCAACAAATTAATGCCCAAGAATCAAACTTTCGTCGATTTAAGATTGCCACGAACGACCAGGTGAAAATCGACTCAATGGTTGTCGCACCAAATACTTTGGAGCTGTATTGTGGGACAATCAGACTCACCTTAGATCAGTATTCATTTATCAACCGAACGAATGAAATAACCGTCTTGACCAATTGTTCCGACTCAATATCAATTCAATACCGAGTTTTACCCTTGCGTCTAGAAACCAACTTTCAAAAACGCGATAGCTCAGTTTTGTATCTCGATTACACCAACGATAGGGACAAATTTTTAATTAAAAACATCCCGACGAATGCAGATATTTTTGGAGGAAGTGCGCTCAACAAATCCGGTTCTATTTCTCGTGGAATTACCTTCGGAAACAATCAAAACCTAGGTGTCAACTCTTCTCTAAATTTGGAGCTTTCAGGTGAAATAGCGCCCAACTTAAAAATGTTGGCCGTTGTTTCTGACAACAATCTTCCCATTCAACCCGATGGAAATACGAATCAATTAAGGGAATTTGATCAAGTGTTTATTCAAATATACAACGATAGATTAAAGCTTATTGCGGGTGATTTTTGGCTTCGAAAACCCAAAGGATATTTCGCAAATTACACCAAACGTGCACAGGGATTGACCTTTGAAAATCGGTGGGAATTATCAGAAGGGAGGTCGTGGAAAACGCAAATCAGTGGTGCCCTTTCTCGTGGGAAATTCAATCGCCAAATCATTCAAGGAACAGAAGGGAATCAGGGTCCATATCGATTAATCGGCACCGTCAGCGAACCTTTTATCATAGTGCTTTCAGGAACTGAACAAGTTTTTATCGATGGTAAATTATTGGAGCGTGGACAGGAATTTGATTATACGATAAACTACAATACTTCAGAGGTGGTTTTCACCAGTAGAAATCAAATCACAAAGGATTCCAGAATTGTCGTTGAATTTCAATATTCTGACCAAAATTACGCGCGATCTATATTGCAGAATTCCACTACCTACTCCAGCAAAAATTTCGAGTTTTGGATCAATGCCTATTCGGAACAAGACGCAAAAAATCAGTCACTTCAGCAAGAACTATCGCAAAGTCAAAAAAACCTCCTTTCGACCATTGGCGATAGCCTGATTTTAGCCAGAACGTCTAGTATTGATTCCGTAGGATTCCTGGATAATCAAGTGCAGTATTTACTTAAGGATTCCTTGGGATATGACAGCATTTTAGTATTTTCAGTAGATCAAAATTTGGCTGTTTACAAAGCCGTTTTTCAATTGGTGGCTCAAGGAAATGGAGATTACATTTTAGACAATTTCAATGCCTTAGGTCGTGTTTACAAATGGGTAGCTCCAGTGGCAGGTGTATCACAAGGAAACTATGCTCCTTCGCGTTTTCTTGTTGCCCCTAAAAAGCAGCAATTGGCGGCCAGTGGTTTTTCGTACAAAATCAATAGCAAATGGACAATAGAAAATGAAGCTGCATTAAGTGTTTACGATGTCAATACGTTTTCGAAAGAAGATGCCCAAGATGACAAAGGATTCTCCAATCGATTCAAAATCGTTGGTATTCAACCTATTGGAAAAGACTCTATCCCAAATTGGCAAATGGAAACGAAGGGTGAAGTCGAGTTTCTGCAAAAGTATTTCAAACCAATTCAGCAATACAGGGCTGTTGAATTTGATCGCGATTGGAACACCCGAAATCAGAGTTTTGAAGGCGATCAATTGTACATCACTGCAGCTGAAAAATTCATCAATAAAAAATATGGTTTTATTAATGTGGAAGCCCAAAGATTTTCGGTCGGACAAGATTTTGAAGGAAACAAGGCTCAACTGAATGGAAAGTGGAAGCAGAATGGATTTCAGGCGTATTGGCGCGGAAGTATACTCTCTTCGGATGCCTTAGGAAAGAATGATTACCTCCGTCACAAGGTCGATTTGTCGCAGAAAATTGGAAAAATCCGCATCGGTTACAAAGACGATCATGAGCGCAATGTTTTCAGAAATACGATTCCCTTAGAGAAAAACAGTTATCAATTTTTCGATTATCAATTCTATCTGGCGAGTGGCGATTCTACCAAAAATGATTTCAAGGTTTTTTACCGCGAACGATATGATTTGTTGTCAGATTCTACCCGATTAATCGAAGCGGCAAAAGCCACAACTGTTGGTGGAGAAATCACTTTTCGAAATTTAAAAAACCAGCGTTTGAACATCGTAACGAGTTATCGCGAATTAGAGATTAAAGATCCAAGCTTGATCAATCAAACTCCTGAAAATTCACTTTTGGGAAGGATTGATTATGAACTAAGAGCTTTCAAAAATGCTTTGACATTCAGCACTTTTTATGAAGCGGGTTCTGGCTTGGAATTGAAAAGAGAATTTCTGTACATCAAAGTAAATGACGGTCAAGGTGTGTATACTTGGATAGATTACAACAACGATGGAATTAAAGATTTAAATGAATTTGAGATTGCCCAATTTGTGGATCAAGCTAGTTACATTCGTGTATTCACGCCGAGCAATGAATATGTAAAGACCTTCTCCAACGAGTTAAATCAAAGTATTTTTCTTCGTCCGGAAAGGATTTGGTCAACGAAAAAAGGAGTCCGAAAAATACTGGCAAAATTCTCCGATCAAACTCGTTTTCGGGTTAAGAAAAAAACAATCGGATTGGCCGGTTTCGACGCCTTCAACCCGATTGACGGAAGAGTTGGAGATACGAACTTAATTTCCACTTCCACTAGTTTGAGAAACTCCTTGTTCTTCAACCGAACCTCCAATATTTTTGCAGCGGAATATGATTTTCAAGACATTCAATCCAAATCTCTTTTGGCCAGTGGTTTCGATGCACGATCCAATACCTTCAATCAACTAAAAGGACGATTAAATATATCTAAAATTTTCTCGATAGAATATGCCTATCAACGCGGAAATAAGTTGGTGGAAGCCGATTATACAGCTGGCCGAAATTATGATTTAAACTACTTTTTTCACGCTCCTTCGTTCAGTTATCAACCCAATACGAAATTCAGAATTAGTCTCGACGGAAAATATACAGAGAAGAAAAATGGCATTGCTCTTGGTGGTCAAAACGCGTATTTAGGTGAAATTGGGACGAGCTTAAAATACAACCAAAGCGAAAAAGGAAGTTTGCAAGCCAATTTCAAAACGGTAAATGTTACCTATCAATCTGACCCAAATAATGCGCTCGGTTTTGAGATGCTAGAAGGACTGAAACCAGGAGT
>DDBE01000045.1 GCA_002332715.1 Flavobacteriales bacterium UBA2040 | reverse complement strand
TATCCGGGCGCATCGTCCTTTTGGTTATCTTCAAGGAAACCAAAACGATCTCTGCTGATACGAGGTTATATACAATACTTGGCAACCATTTAAAGACACCAGCTACAATGAAAATTAGGACAATATTAGTATTAGTTGTTCTTTTTTCGAGTTTGAATCTCATCGGACAAAACCGAATTATTTACGGGAGAGTGATCTCCGACGCAGAGTATGGCAACCAAATCCTTGACCCTTCTTTAATTTGAGAATGAAATCCTATTTTGATCCATTAGTGAAGATACTGAAGACACTAGGATTATAGATTTATACGTGGTTCCAAACGTCTGTTCGGAATATTCCGAACAATGAATACGTAACAGAAGCTGGCTAATATGAGAAACGAACCTTCGGCAAAATCCATTATATTCGCCTTGTTAAGTCAAGCAATTGGGTGAAATGCCCTCCGCGGCCGATTGGGTTGCTTAGCGGGTTGACTTAGCGAAAAGAGTTCTTGTAAATAACTGATATTGAGCATATTGGAGCGTTAGTTTCAAAACCCTCTCTCTCCGAGAGACCATGGACTGCGTAAACGAAGGGTTTTTAATTCAATTCGCATTTGAGTTAGCCACAAGAGATTGCATCGACAAAGGATACGATGCCGATAAGTTGTTAGAGAATAATGAGTCCAGTGCATACCACACGCATCGCCACAATCATTACATAGAGTTGTTTTCTTTAAGAGGTTTAGACGCTATCGGGGTCATCGAGCCCTAACACCTTAATTCATAAACAGGTCAACTAGTGAAGTATTCGTAAAAGAGACTTTTCCTAAAAATATTAGATAGATAAAAAAAAAGCGCTGCCCATGGGCAACGCTTTAACCAAACCAATAAACCTAAGCTTAAGTCTCTTAGACTATTAAAATTAATCGGCGTACCAGGCTTTTCCAAAGAAACCGATATTAATTTTTCGTCGTCAATCTGGTCCTTGTGGCCTTAAAAACAAAAAAAGACGCCATTTGGGCGTCTTCACTGAGATGTAACCTCAGGTTTGTTGGTTTAATAACTTTGCAAATCAAAAAAAAAAAAACACTCACAATAAGTATAACTACTTATTTTCAACTTTTTTAAATCGGATTAGCAGTAGCATCTCCTCTGCTAAAAAGGCATTTATCCGTCAAATGGTGATGATATTAGAGGCATACCAACCGTCAAGACCTCTAAGGATTTGCGGTTTACTGCGAACACCATCTTTCTGAATTTGGATGCCACGCAGAAACCAATTAATTAATATCTTAACGGAAACTAATAAAAACCTAAATCCTGCTTCTTCAACGCTCATAACAACCCGGAAAAAGAACAATAAACCTGTACAATTCCCGATTTACTGGTGGACTTTCTTTCAACGGGCATAAACCAGAGCATAAAAGAAGTTGTAGGTAAGCTAAAAAATGAAAAAAGGACTGACAATCATATTGACTTTAATAATCGGTTTCGGACTCGGATGGTGGTTAAATGAAATGAACCGATTTACTGAAGGTGTGGTCGCAGATACTAAAAATCCTGACTTACATTTAAACGACTCAGTAATTGTATTGGAGAACTCGGAAATTAGGAAAGAGGATTTTGACGAGTTCTTTTATAGATTCATGATTGAACCTGACTTTCAACTATCAAGGATAATATTTCCACTTGAATTCGTAGGTTTTAAAGATGGATATCCGGGTGAAGAAACTGACACTATTTACTTGAAAAAAGACCATTGGGAACACAACCATTACTATCTCAATGAATCATCCATTCCTGTAATCTATGATAACTACGAAATGAAATTAAAGGATACTGATGAACGAGTTTTTGTTTGGTCGGGTGTTGAAAATGGAATTTACGTGACTTCATATTTTAGACGAATCGAAGGAAAGTGGTTCTTAATAAAAGAAGAAGATTTCTCGACTTGAAAAATGAAAAGCCTACCTACAACAACGCATATAGCTTATGGCGGGTGAACGGCTATCAGCAAGGTTTTCCCTCCGTTGCCAGTTTTGGTTTTGGTGGACAGAAAAGTGCTTCGAAACCGCCACAAGCCATATGCAAACTTGTAGCCAATTACAAAAAGTCAACCTCAAATGACAGAAGAATTCGATTATATAATAGCTGGTTCAGGGTGTGCCGGTCTAAGTCTTTTGTACCGTTTAATTTCTAACGAATCATTTCAACACAAAAAAATTCTAGTAATTGACAAAGACCTAAAGAACAAAAACGACAGGACTTGGTGCTTCTGGGAAGATGGCGAAGGCTTTTTTGAGAGGTTGGTGCTAAAAAAATGGCATAATCTGATTTATTGCACAGAAGATCTTAAGGTAGATGCTCAATTGAAAAAATATGAGTACAAAATGATCCGAGGAATAGACTTCTATGAGCATGTATTGACTACGGCAAAAAAATTTGAAAACGTTGTATTTGTTCGTGGTACATTAAATAGTATTCATTCAACCGAAAAGCAAGCAGTAGTCAAAACATCAACAGCTGAATACAAAGCCAAATTTGCCTTCAATTCTACAAATATTAATATCCCAAAATTTGAAAAGAACAATACTCTGTTGCAGCATTTCGAAGGTTGGGTAATTCGGCTTGAGGAGCCTTTTTTTGATAAGGAAAAAGCCACATTGATGGACTTTTCAGTAAGTCAGGAACACGGAACAACATTCGTATATGTGCTACCAATCACTGAAAACGAGGCTTTAATTGAGTATACGTTTTTTAGTGAAGCCGTACTCGACAAAGCAAAATACGAGGCGTATCTGTCACAATATTTATCAAAGATTTTGAACGGACGTTCTTACGATATTGCACATAAAGAGTTTGGAATTGTGCCTATGAGTTTAACGAATTTGCCAGTAAACCATCCCTCGAACCGGAGAATGATCAATATTGGAACGTCAGGTGGATTTACCCGAGCAAGCACAGGATACACATTCCAGAACATTCAAAAGAAGACAGCTGAAATCGTAGCGAAGCTTGAAGCAAACAAGTTTCCCGTTCCAAGAGAAACATTCAGAGATAAAATGTACCAATGGTATGACAAAACCTTTCTAGACGTACTGATCTCAAAAAAAATTGGAGGTAAAGAAGCACTAACTCACATGTTCAAGAAAATAGAGTTTGAGTCTATTCTTGCGTTTCTTGGGGGAGAGAGCACATTGAAACAAGAGCTTAGCATAATGAACAGCGTGCCACTTGCACCCTTTTTGGGAAGTGGCATAAAGCAAATGATCAAGTTCAACTCTTGATAAGTTCAATGAAAAGAATTAATCCAGCCACAATTTTCAAGGCTTCTTTAGTTGCTTTGGTGGCCTTTCACTTTTTCGGGATAATCGGCATATCAAGCAGATTTAAAGAATTATTTCTGAGTACTACTCCATTTGTGCTGATAGTTTCTATCATTTGTTTATTCTTAAACTTTAAAAAGGCAACTAAATCCTTAGTCACTCTTTTTTTTATATGCTCTACCATTGGCTATTTTGCTGAAGTGATTGGTGTTAATACGGGGTACCTATTTGGCAATTACTATTACGGGGAAAATCTTGGGATCAAATTATTTGGTGTCCCCCTAACAATTGCGCTCAACTGGGCTGGACTTTGTATCGCATCAGCATCAGTAATGACTGAACTCAAAGCTTCAAAGCTTGTAAAAATAATTTTGGCAGGATTGATTCCTGTTGTTATCGATATGCTAATTGAACCTTTATGCAGTAATCTTGATTTTTGGCATTGGACTGACGGTAAAGTCCCTGTTTTCAACTTTTTCACATGGCTTGTCTTTAGTTTGTTGTTTTGTGCTATATTCCTAATAAGTGAGATTGAACTAAAAAATCGCTTTGCCAAGTATTATCTTTTAGTTCAAATCGGGTTTTTCGGATTGCTGAATTTATTATTGTGATGCATAGAACTATGACCTTTAGAAGAATAAAAACTGGCTACAACATTGGGTATAAAACATAGGGCAGAGAGTGGTTTCCGCAAGTTTCGGTTTCTTAGCAAGCTTGGTTTCGGGCGGACAGTTAAGTGCTTCGAAATGCCCTACGTTTCATACCCGAGATTGGCATTAATTTGAAAATAGCGATTTACATATCGATACTAGCCATTCTAATTTCTTGCAACAACGAGAAAAAAGAACCGAATCCGTTGGTTATCACTTACCACCAAAAGGGGATTGAATTTCGACTTCAGAATGAAACGGATAGTGCAATCGTGTACTTTAAGAAAGCTCTAAATATTGACCCGACAGACATTCCAACTTATGAAAGTCTTGTGAAAACGTATTGGTTGAACGATCAGCCAGAATTGGCATTAGAAGTATTAGATTCCACACCTTCAAAAATTCGGGAAAGTATATCCATTTTGACATTTAAGGGAATGACACTCGAGAAGATGAACAAATTGAATGAAGCTATGAAGTTTTATGAAATGGCTTTTAATCTAAGTCCGAAGATCCAATACAATAGTGAGGAAGACATAATGGAATATATCGGCTATCTCACTTTACAAACCATAGTAGGAGAAAAAGAGAAATCTATAGCTGACTTAAAGCATTTAAAATCGACAGAATTAACCGAAGCTGAAAAACAGTATGTGAATTTGATTGAACCTTTAATTCAGAATTATAGAGGTGGCGGATACACCGAAATATTAGGAAGTAGGTAATAACAAACTAATGCCAACAACGTATATAACTCATATCCTGGCGCATCGTCCTTTTGGTTATCTTAAAGGAAACCAAAACGACTTCTGCTGATACGAGGTTATA
>DDBE01000195.1:2348-8645 GCA_002332715.1 Flavobacteriales bacterium UBA2040 | reverse complement strand
CCGGCTGAACACCGAAAGATTCAAAGAACTCTGGGCAATTCATCAAAGGTCCATTAACACGATACATACCTGGTGAATGTGGGTCGTTTGCCAGACGATTCTTCAATTCTTCAGTTGTATAGTTAATTTTCCACAACTGAGCATACGAGATAAAGAAACGTTGTGCTGGCGCATATCCTTTTCGTTTGATGCCAGATTTAAACTCAGCCGTCTTTTTATAAGCGTAGTAAGCCAAAGTCAATCCACCTAAATCGGCAATATTTTCGCCCATGGTTAATTCTGGGTTCACACAATGATCTTCAACGGGGCAGAAGTTGGAGTAGGTTTGACCAAAAATTCCTGTTTTCTCTTCGAATGATTTTTTATCTGCTTCCGTCCACCAATTTTTGTAGGTGCCATCTGCTGCAAATTTTGAACCGTTATCGTCAAAACCGTGGGTGAATTCATGCCCAATGACCATTCCGATTCTACCGTAATTTACTGCATCTTCAAAGTTCTCACTAAAGAATGGTGGTTGCATGATTCCAGCTGGGAAAGCGATTTCATTCAACAAAGGGTGATAATAGGCATTGACCATATGTGCAGGCATTCCCCATTCTTTTTTGTCAACTGGTTGACCGTGCTTTTTAATGTTTTTGTTGACGGCAAAACGATTAGACTGACGGTAATTTCCAATATAATCGTCAGAGTTGAACGCAAGGCTGCTAAAATCTTTCCATTCAGAAGGGAAGCCCAACTTACGTCCAATTGAATTTAATTTGTTCAAGGCCTCTTTCTTCGTTTCAGACGACATCCAAGTCAAATTATTAATACGCTCTTCAAAAACGATCAAAAGGTTATCGACCATTTCATTCACCCTATTTTGCGCATTGGTAGAAAAATATTGATCAACAAAAGCTTTTCCCAGTAATTCATTAAAAGTCATGCTTGTAATTTCATCAATTACCTGATCTTCCAAAGGTTTCATTTCTTTTTTACCACTTAAAACATGACCATAGAAATCAAAATTTAATTTGACTAATTCTTCAGTTAAGTGTCCTGCATATTGGTCTAAAACCTTCCATTGTAAATATGCTTTCCAGTTTTCAAGTTCCTCATCGGCACACATCTCCTGAATCTTTTCCATGTATTTGGGTTGACCGACTACAAACTGATCCGTTCCAGGAAAGTTTCTAGCTTTAAGATACAGATTCAAGTCAAATTTATTGAAGATAGATTCAACTTCGTCCACTTTCATTAAGTTGTAGGTGTTTTCAGGAAGGCGTTGTTCGGTCGGCGTCATCATTGATTCAGCCATATTGGTTTCTAATTTCACAATTTGACGCGCCATTTTAGCTGCTTTGTCCACTTTTTCACCAGCTGCGACAAACATTTTAGCAACATGTTTTTCATATGCAATGAGGATTTCTTTTTTGTCTTCAGAGAAGTAATAATCTCTATTTGGTAATCCAATTCCACTTTGGTAGAGGTTCGGTATATGATTGTTTACATCCATCATATCTTGACGAATTCCGAAATAAAAGCCACCGCCTATGCCGTTGTTGTGCAAATTAGCCAAAACAGTTGGCAATTCTTTCATATCCTTCATTTCAGACACCATGCCCAATTCTTCAGCAATTGGCGTGATTCCACGTTTGTTTCTCTCGTCAAAATTCATGAATGATTCAAAATACGCACCTAAAATTTGGTTTTGAGAACCTATTTCACCTTTGTTGCTACTCGCATTTTTTAGAATTTTCGTGAGCTTTTCTTTATTTGCTTTGTCCAACTCGTTGAAACTTCCCCATCTAGATTCGCTATCAGGCACTGGGTTTTCCTTGCACCAAGTTCCATTCGAAAACTCAAAGAAGTCTTCGCGAGGTGAAACATTTTTGTCCATATTTGCCTCATCAACAGTTTGATAAATCGTGTTTCCAACTGGATCTGCAACCGAAGTTGAATTTGTTCCACAAGCTGAAAGAACATAAGCAGTGGATAAAAGTAAAATTGTATTTATTTTCATTTTGTATAATTAACGTGTGTTTAAAAGCATTTCTGTATGTGGAATTCCATCTTCCAAATATTCTTTACCAGTAGAGGTGAAGCCATGAGTGGCATAATAATTTACAAGATGAGTCTGCGCTGATAATCGGATATCTTGTTTGCCGAATTTTTCTTCGATAAACGCAATGCTTTTCTCCATTAACAAATGACCTAGTTTCAAATATCGGAAATTTTCAGCAACCACGACTCGACCAATTGCAATTTCTGAGTAGGAGATACCCTTAGGAAGAATCCTCGTTGTGCCAATTATTGCACCTTCAACGTTCCTTAATATAAGGTGATAAGCCATTTTGTCTTTTCCGTCCAATTCTTGATAAGGACAGTCTTGCTCAATTACGAAAACCTGAATCCGCAGAGCAATTAAGTCGTGAAACTCGTTTAATGTGATTTCGTTATAGTGTTTTATTTCAACCTGCATTGCGTTTTTAAGTCTGAATATTTCCAACATTGTAAGCTCTTTCGGCTTTTTTATGGTTGGCCATTTCTATCCCCATTGAGATGTGTTTTCGTGTATCTACTGGGTCGATTATAGCATCTACCCATAAACGACTTGCGGCATAATAAGGGCTAATTTGACTATCATAACGATCCTTGATTCGGTTGTACAATTCGTCTTCTGACTCTTTCGTGATTTTCTCTCCTTTTTTCTTCAGAGAAGCAACTTCAATAGATAAAAGCGTTTTTGCTGCCGAAGCGCCAGACATAACGGCAATTTCTGCTGTGGGCCAGGCGAGCATTAGTCTTGGATCGTAGGCTTTTCCGCACATGGCATAGTTTCCAGCACCATATGAGTTTCCAACAACAATTGTAAATTTAGGGACAACAGAATTGGCCATGGCGCTTACCATTTTTGCACCATCTTTGATAATTCCGGCGTGTTCGCTTTTTGATCCGACCATGAATCCAGATACATCTTGGAAGAAAACCAAGGGAATGTTTTTTTGATTGCAATTCATAATAAATCGAGCCGATTTATCTGCAGAATCAGAATAAATAACGCCGCCAAATTGCATTTCACCTTTGGCATTTTTAACAATTTCTCTTTGGTTTGCTACAATTCCAACGCTCCATCCATCAATCCTCGCATATGCACAGATGATTGATTTTCCGTAATTGGCTTTGTATTCCGTTAGTTCAGAATCGTCGACTATACACGTCAGTAATTCCTTCATATCATAAGGCTTAGATCGCTCTGCAGGAAGAATCCCGTATACATCCTTCAAATTTCTTTTGGGAACAAGCGCTTCTTTTCTGTCAAAACCTGCTTTGTCTTTATCACCGATTTTATCCATCAAGGTTCGTATCGTTTTCAAGCAGTCTTCGTCATTTTCGGTATTGTAATCACAAACTCCTGAAATCTCAGTATGAGTTGTTGCGCCTCCTAAAGTCTCATTGTCGATTGTTTCGCCAATAGCCGCTTTCACCAAATAAGATCCAGCTAAGAAAATTGTTCCTGTTTTGTTGACAATCAGGCTTTCGTCGGACATTATAGGCAAATATGCACCACCCGCAACACAACTTCCCATCACCGCGGCAATCTGAAGAATTCCTCGTGAACTCATTACAGCATTGTTGCGAAAAATACGACCAAAATGTTCTTTGTCTGGGAAGATTTCATCTTGCATCGGTAAGAAAACACCTGCTGAATCGACCAAATAGATAATCGGCAAATCGTTGTCCATGGCAATTTCCTGAGCGCGAAGATTTTTCTTTCCGGTAATGGGGAACCAAGCTCCAGCCTTCACAGTCGCATCATTCGCAATGATTACGCATTGATGTCCAGAGATATATCCAATTTCAATTACGACACCACCAGCGGGACATCCACCATGTTCTTCATACATTCCGTAACCTGCAAAGGCACCAATTTCGATTCTTTCAGAGTTTTTGTCAACGAGTAAATCGATTCGTTCACGAGCGGTTAATTTGCCCTGAGCATGCAATTTTTCAATTCGTTTTTTTCCTCCACCTTCGTAAACTTTTTCCAATTCTTGTTCAAGATTGGAAATTTTTAAACGAATTTGGTCTTCGTTTTTATTGAATTCGAGTTCCTTTTTTGATATTGCCATGCTATAATTTTCGGAGCTCAAATATAAAGATTTAAAGCCCAAAAGCTTATTGATTTAAGTTTAATTAATGACAAAATAAACAGTTGGTTGTTGGCAAGTAAGTCTTGTGTAAAAAGGGAATTAGCGTAATTTTGCCACATGCAAGATTCATATAAGCATAAAGGAATGCGTAAATTGCTCATTAAGGAGCTGATAGATAAAGGGATAGAAAGTCAAAAGGTTGCAGATGCTTTTCAAGCAATTCCCCGTCATTTCTTTTTAGATCTAGCATTTACGGAGCAAGCGTACACAAACAAAGCTTTTCAGATTGGAGCCGGACAAACCATTTCCCATCCCTATACCGTTGCGTTTCAGACGCAGTTATTGGAAATCAAGAAACGAGATAAAATTCTTGAGATAGGCACGGGTTCTGGTTTTCAGACCAGTATTTTGTGCGAAATGGGAGCGAAGGTGTTCTCCATTGAGCGCCACAAAGAATTACATTTAAAGGCAAAAAAACTAATCCATCATTTTAATTTCAATCCCAAATTATCTTTTGGAGACGGATACAAGGGTTGGCCAGCATTTGCTCCATTCGACTCGATCTTGGTAACGTGCGGGGCGCCTTTTGTTCCGGATGAATTGAAAGATCAATTGAAAACAGGAGGTATTCTCGTAATTCCGTTGGGAGAAGGAGCTGTGCAGCGTATGAAGCGTTACATCAAGATTTCAGAAACTGAATTCGAGGAAGAAGACTACGGCGATTTCTCATTTGTACCGATGCTTGAGGATAAGGTGAATTGAAAAAAAGGCTAGATAAGGGCAAAAAAGGAGGGGCGAATAATTTTCGCCCCTCCTTTTTTTTGATATTTTCTAAGTTAATGTCCTTTTGCAGAAAGATAACGCTCTGCATCCAAAGCGGCCATGCATCCAGTGCCTGCAGCTGTTACCGCTTGACGATACGTTTTGTCTGCTGCATCTCCTGCAACAAAAACACCCGGTACATTTGTATAGGAAGTGCCTGGTTTTTCATACTTGATGTAACCGGTGTCATCTAAATTGATGTAATCCGCAAAAATGTCTGTATTGGGTTTGTGACCGATTGCAACAAAGAATCCAGTAGCTGGAATTGTAATTTCTTCGCCCGTTTTGTTGTTTTTTGCTTTTACGCCCGTTACAACATCATCACCTAATACTTCAACAGTATCCGTATTGTATATAATCTCAATATTCTTCGTGTTTTTAACTCGTTCAGCCATGATTTTAGAAGCTCTAAACTCATCTCGACGCACCAACATGGTTACTTTCGTACACAGTTTTGATAAATAATGTGCTTCCTCGCAAGCTGAATCACCTGCTCCTACGATTACTGTTTCTTGACCTCTGTAAAAGAATCCGTCACAAATAGCGCAAGCCGAAACTCCACCACCATTTTTCAAAAACTTTTGTTCGCTTTCTAATCCAAGGTATTTGGCAGTTGCGCCTGTAGAAATAATAACCGTTTCAGCATGAATTTCTTTTCCTGATTCTGTCCAACATTTGTGAATATCACCCGAAAAGTCAACTTTATCAATAAACCCAAATCGAACATCTGTTTCGAAACGCTTCGCTTGAGCCTCAAGTTCCATCATCATTGCTGGTCCAGTTATGCCATCAGGATATCCTGGAAAGTTTTCAACTTCATTAGTAGTTGTTAATTGTCCACCAGGTTGCATGCCTTGATACATTAATGGTTTCATATCTGCTCTAGCTGCATAAATTGCCGCTGTATATCCCGCTGGTCCAGATCCAATGATCAGGCATTGTACTTTTTCTATTTCGCTCATAATGTTCTTTAATTCTCCTTAAGTGGACGCAAAAATAGCAGTTTTCCTTTCACTTTTTAGTTAATGATTGTAAAAAGGAGGTCTACAATGCAATAATACTTGGATTCTTTAAGATTTACTAACAAAGCATTAACATCGTTTTGATATACAGAATAAAGGCGGTATTTTTGTAGCCCATTTTGGATAAGATACGAATGATCGATACTCAACTATACGAAGCAAAAACGCTTTACCCTTTTCAAGAAAATACAGTAAGTTCAATACTCGAAGAGCTCAAAAAAAACGGCAAGAACTTTAATTTGTTGTACCAACTCCCCACTGGAGGTGGAAAGACAGTTATTTTTTCTGAAATCGCGAAGCAGTATATTTCTGAATGGAAG
>DDBE01000195.1:0-2120 GCA_002332715.1 Flavobacteriales bacterium UBA2040 | reverse complement strand
AAAAACAGTTATTTTTTCTGAAATCGCGAAGCAGTATATTTCTGAATGGAAGGAAAAAGTTCTGATACTAACACATAGAATAGAGCTCTCTGTTCAAACATCAAAACAACTTTCTGCAATCGGTGTAAACAATAAAATCATCAACAGTGAGGTGAAGACCTTGGATGATCAGGATGAATTTCAGTGCTTTATAGCAATGGTTGAAACCTTGAACAATCGCTTGCATGATGATGAAAACTTCATTAAAGATGTTGGATTGGTGATCGTCGATGAGGCGCACTACAATAGTTTCAGAAAGATTTTCCAATTTTACGAAAGCGCGAATATCCTAGGTGTTACAGCAACACCTTTGAGTAGTAATCGTGCTTTGCCTTTAAATGATAATTACCACAAATTGATTGTTGGAGAAAGTATTTCTAATTTGATAGAGAGCGGTTATCTATCTGATGCAGAAACATTTACGTATGACGTAAATCTTCATGGTTTGAAAATTGGATCTAACGGAGATTTTACGGTAAGTTCGTCTGAATTGGTATACGGAAACTACTTCATGCAAGAGAAATTGCTCTTTGCATATGAAGAAGTTGCCATTGGAAACAAGACTTTGATTTTCAATTCTGGTATCGAAACATCCATGCGTGTAGAGGAGATGTTCAAAAAACGTGGATTTGATATCCGACATTTGGATTCGACTTTTTCGGATAAGGATAGAAAAGAAGTTTTGGCATGGTTTAAAGAGAAACCAGACGCAATTCTTACATCTGTAGGGATTTTAACAACTGGATTTGATGAACCAACTGTTCAAACCATCATTTTGAATCGAGCTACGCGCTCTTTGACTTTGTATCACCAAATGATTGGTCGTGGATCTCGTTGTTTACCCAACAAAAACGTTTTTAAGTTGATTGATTTAGGAAATAACGTCCGACGATTTGGCATTTGGCAAGATTTCATCAATTGGCAAGATGCCTTTAAATTTCCTGATCGATTCTTAGAATCGCGATTGACAGAGTCAGATGACATTGAATTTGAGGTAGAATATGAATTCCCAAAAGGTTTAAAAGAAAGACTGAACGTTGAATTGTTGGATTCTTTCAAAATCAAAGATGTTTATTTCGATTGCATCGATGAAGGTAAAAAAGGGAAAATAGCAGTAGATCTTTCATTGGAAAATCATTATTTAGTGATAAAAGAGGCGGCAACTGATTTTTTTGACGGCTTAGATCTTCAAACGGCAATGCAAGAGCACATTGAGTATAGATTGAAACAGTATACGAAGTGTATTTCGAAAAGTACGAATAACTATTTCAAGTTCTTGATTGAGACGTATAACCGTCACTTGCGCCAGAAGTTGAGAGCTAATCTAGAGGACGAGTAATTCTTAGTAATTAAGAATGATTTCGGCAGTGTCAAAAGCTGGAGTCTGGGCACTACGAGTATCTAGAACACTAGTTCCAACAATTTCGTAATTATATCCATAATATCCATTTCCATCATTGATGCAAGTGATAGTGTCGTTTACAAGACCGTATAACGATTGGTAATTAATCGGACAACATTCCGTACAACCTTGTTTTCCAGCAGTTTTAATGTATTTCAATTCAGTGGACGAATCTCCGTTTACATTGTGAAATATCAGATTCACCCATGATTTTGCAGTGGTGGTAAAGTCAATTGTATACACATTGCCAACCGTTAAATCTGAAATGGAAACAGTAAAGCTTATAGGGAAATATAAATTCTTTGTTCCTTCTATTCTGATTTTATCCAAAAGATCGCGTTCTATTTCAACGTGATACTTGCCGTCGCTATCTGTTGTAACGGTGCTATACGAGACATATCTCGCCGACCCCGCCTTTAAGACCTTCACCTGCAAGGTTTGGTTGGCGATATTCTGCACAAAAGTGCCGTCTTTAATCGTTCCTTCAAGTATGTATACTCCTTTTTTCTTTTTGCAAGAAACAAAAGTTCCCATAGACAGAATGAGCGATATTAAAGTTGTTAAAAGGATAATTTTTTTCATACATAGTAAAAGTAACTAATGTCGCGACGATTTCAAAAACATTTTAATAAATTAAACACACAGTTTGTATTTGGTGACGGGCATTTTCACTAACTTT
>DDBE01000096.1:11589-12069 GCA_002332715.1 Flavobacteriales bacterium UBA2040 | reverse complement strand
CTGAAAATGGACCGTTCGAGAATATTTTCGACTTTACAAAACGGGTAAATTTACGTCTCTGCAACAAAAAAGCCATTGAGAGTTTGGCTTACGCAAGTGGATTTGATGCCTTTCCAAAAATTCATCGAGCGCAATATTTTCAGGAAGATGGAAATCAACGTTCCTTCTTAGAAAATGCTGTGAAATTTGGTGTGAATTACCAAGAAAGTATGAACTCGTCCCAAGTTTCTATGTTTGGAGAAGCTACCGGAACTGCAATTCCCGAGCCCTTGGTTCCTGAGGCTCCAGAGTGGAGCAGTACTTACAAGTTAAATAGAGAAAGAGAGGTCGTTGGGATCTATATTTCCGGTCACCCACTCGACGATTTCAAGATCGAAATTGATAGTTTCTGTAAAGGCAACGTTGGTATGCTAAAGGATTTCGAGGAACACAAAGGAAAAGAAATGACTTTTGCCTGTGTTACTGGCTTGGCTGAACATC
>DDBE01000096.1:11009-11295 GCA_002332715.1 Flavobacteriales bacterium UBA2040 | reverse complement strand
GATTTCGAAAAACGGCAACGAATTTGGGAAATTGATTATTGAAGATTACCAAGATACTTACGAACTCATGTTTTGGCAAGAGAATTATCACAAGTACAAACACTTTATAGGCGAGAACAATTATTTGGCTATTTCAGGTCGGATTGAGATTCCTTTTCGTCGAAATAAATACGAGTTTGTGATACACAACATTATGTTGTTGAGTGAATTAAAAGAAAAGAAAGCCAAAGAAATCAACGTGAAAGTGGACGTTCGTAATCTTGACCAAATGATGATTAGCGATTTG
>DDBE01000096.1:10525-10655 GCA_002332715.1 Flavobacteriales bacterium UBA2040 | reverse complement strand
ATCAAAAGTTTCCCTAAAAATGCCATCGAAAAGTATGAAAATAGATCCAAGTCTAGCATTTTTCAAAGAAATCAAGAAGTTTGATGTGGAGATTGAGATGAATTAGAAACTTGTTATTCTAAAATTTCAC
>DDBE01000096.1:10062-10195 GCA_002332715.1 Flavobacteriales bacterium UBA2040 | reverse complement strand
AGCTGCGCCAGCTTCTTTAAATGCAGCAATTAAATTCGTCAACATGCGACGTAGGACACTAGAATTCGAGCATGGCTCGTAAAATTCGCGATCGGTAGGTAAATTCAGCGAGGTAATAAATTCGTCTATTTCA
>DDBE01000096.1:9659-9807 GCA_002332715.1 Flavobacteriales bacterium UBA2040 | reverse complement strand
GAGGTAATAAATTCGTCTATTTCATCTTCGTCAAACAAACTCCCTTTCGAAAAAGGATTGATATAAAATAAAACACCATGCGATTTAGCCGTTCCGTTTTCATGCTTAATTCTATGCTCATCCATGTAGGCCAAAATAAAATGATTTG
>DDBE01000096.1:6616-9292 GCA_002332715.1 Flavobacteriales bacterium UBA2040 | reverse complement strand
ACAGTATTGATACATGAATTGGCCGGGGCATGAAAATCTTTTGAATTGCCTCTAAATTTGTGCGTTCCAAAGAAGATTTTGTTCATGATGCGCACTTTCTCCAAAGCCGTGTTTTTCTGACTTATTTCTAACCAAACATCTTGTGTGATTTTTTGTAAATCCTTTCGGACCTTTTGCTCGTCCAAATAAGGGTATTGATAACGAGCAATCGCAATAGCTCCTGTGAGTAGGTCTTTTTCTTCTGAATTTGCCCAAGATCGCAATCCGTTGGAGATGTCACGAACTTGAATGTCTTGAATTATTGTTTCAATCCGACTTTGGAATAAGAGTCCCCAATCTTCTTCCTCCCAAGAAATTTCTAAAAAAGGAATGGCTTCTGGTCCGTAGTTCAACAATTGATCACGGACATGCGTATATATAACCTCATCTGGATCTTCCACCAAACGAACTAGAGCTTGTAAATGATTCATGCGAGCCATGACACAAAAATAAAGTTAAAGTCAAAGTGAAAAATCAGATTCTGCTTAACTTTTAAAAGTCAAGTTGTTAATTAACGCTAACTGGTAGATTTTTGGGCATGATTCAGGTTTAACAAAAAATTATGAAACTTATTATTCAATCTACCGTTATAACATGTGTCATTGATTTCAATCTACAGGTTATTAATGCATATGAAAGAGGTTCTCAGTTGAGGCCTCTTTTTTAGTTTCAAAGAAGTTTGTAATTGCCCTAATTCGTTAGAAAATCGTATTTTGGCACGAAAATCGCATAGTTAAAAGAAAAAGTCATGGTAAGAGTATTATTTATATCGAGTTTGGTTGTTTTAGCTTCATGCGCAAGCATGAAAGAAAGAAAAGCAGAAAAAATGGCAGCACAAGCACCAACGGCTGTAAAGTCAGGTAGCGAAGATGAAAATGCTGCACCAACTCAGTCACGTCCGGCAAGTGAAGAGGACATGATGGGAATTCAAGGGACTGTTCGTTTGAACAAACCGGGTTGCCCAGTGCAAATTGAAATGATAAATGGTGATTTGTATTCAACGGCCTATCCTGTAAATTTGGATAAGCAATACCACAAAGAAGGTTTGTTGATCAAATTTAATTTTGCTCCTAGTCGCGCACCTTCTCCAGAAAGTTGTACCGCGGATGCTGTAATTTCAGTTTCTGAAGTTGAAATACTAAAGAAATAAAATCACTCCAATAATAGAATTAATTTCTTAAGGGCGTTTTGATTAGCTGGGCTATCAAACGCCTTTTTTATTTGTACCTTTTCCTGTTTGGTTAAATGCCAAGAAAGCGAAATTTTGTCTTTACTGTCTTGTCTTTGATTAAAGGAAATAACATCCAATAGATACTCTAAGTTGTGTTCCAATTTTTTGAAGATCTGATCTTGATTAAAATCTTGTGTTCTCGGGAAGTTGCTATACATGTTTCCGAAGGGAAGCGTGAATTTATTGAATAGAGAAACTGTCTTCGATTTCTCATTCGCCAAAATTTTCTGTGTATCATGAAGCTGCACGATAATAACCCCTGACGTATTTTTCTTAATCCAATCATCCAAAGCATTTATATATTCCGAGGTTATTTTACCTCTGTAATTATCACTTAAACCGGCATCCATGAGCTGTATCCCTGGACTTATGGGCAGTGTTACCATGGGCATCACGAAGGGGAAGGTTGCACTTGATCGCATTACGGAAGTGTAACTTATTTTCTCAGGTTCTTGGTTTTCGAAAAAGCTCATGTAATCCGTGTTTTCATACGAATTTAGCCCCCAGTTTTCGACTCACTCGTTTGTTCATAGGAAAGGAGTAAACCACAGATAATATTTGAAACAAGAAAAAGCCAAATATGTAAGAAGAAGAAAATATCATCACATCGCCGGTTGAGTCATACTCTTGGTCCATTTGAAAATAACAAAAACGATAAATGAAATACATGTTGAAGAGCACGGGTAAAATTCCATTGTTCAAACAGAATTTAAAGAAGGGTTGGTGCAAAGTATTTAGAAGGAGAAACGCGGGGCTAAGCGAATGTATGAATAAGTGATGAAACCCATGGTAAATTCGCCAATTGCGATACCCATGAAAAGAAAGGACCAGAATCCCGTTTCTCCTAAATATTCAGGTGAATAAAAACAGCAATGGTGTCCCAAAAGCCGCACCAACTCAGTCGCTAACAATCAGAAAAAGGAAAATCCAGTAAAATAGCGCCAGCAAAAGATGAAATGGAAAAAGCGAGAAGAATACTTTGAAAAATCCAGTTTTTTGATTGTCGCTTACCACATATATAAAGAACGTAATAAAAATCGAAAAGGTTGGTTCATATTGAATCTATTTTTTCGATTGACATTTAATGAAATCTAAAACGAAGTAAGAGATCATTTTTCCGTAAAGTCTAAGTTCTTTTTCAGTTTCAGGAGCTCCTTCTGGTAAATGTAAAATGGAGAAATCAATCTTCGAACTTAAACTACGAATCATTTTTCTGATTTCTTCTACCGAAAATCCGCTGGGCGTTAAGGCAGAAGTTGGATGAAATGAAATGGCGTCCAAATCAATATCCAAACTGTAGGATTTGTCATTTGACGCTGTATTCCGGAAATTTTCAAACTCGCTCCACCAAAGGATGGGATTGTCCAGCCAGCTTTCAAAAGTGTTGTAATAACAGGAGTTTTTAT
>DDBE01000096.1:2159-6252 GCA_002332715.1 Flavobacteriales bacterium UBA2040 | reverse complement strand
ACGAAAAAGGGTTTCCGCTATGTCGATATTCAATGGACCTGCAATCTGCGTGTGGGTCTATGTTAATGGCATGAATTCTTCTGTCATCCCGAAAGGAAAGATTCTTCAACAACGGAAATGCATTATTGTGACCACCACCAATCACAATTAGTTTTTGCTCGTTCTCTAGGTTTTCACTTAGAATATGTAAAACAAAATCATCTAACTCCTCAACGGCGCCTTTATTTTTGTCAATCGATTCGAATTTTATGTTCTGCGTTATTTCACCCAAAACACCAACATTCTCACCAGAGCAAAATTTATTCGATTGTACTGTTTGAAATGCTTGCAGGAATGCTCCGAAACCTTTTTTTGCCCCAGAAAAGCCGTCATTCATTTGTGGTCCTATATCTTCTGAAATACCTAGAATGACGAATTCACTCTCTTTGGTTTTAGCCCCGAAATTTATTGTTTCAGCTAATTTGACTTCACCCGGACGTTGATTTTTTGCTTTATTCGATTCGTCAAACAAATGAAACGTAAATAAGCCAGTTTTACTTTTTAGCATATGGAGAAAGTTTATCTAATAAGTCTTTAGGTGGAGGGCAAGGTCGCATGGTATCCTTTTTTACAAATACCAATGTCGTTTTCCCATTCGAGATCACATCCATTTGATCGTTGTATAAAGTATAGTCAAACACAATTTTCACCCCTTTAATTTCAGTTATTTTAGTTGAAACCGTAAGTAAGTCATCGTATAAGGCAGGCTTCAAATACTTTACGGAGTATTCACTTACAGGTAGCATTATACCATTTTGTTCTATATCCTTATAGGAACAGCCAACCTCTCTGAGCGCCTCTACACGTCCTACTTCGAAAAACTGGGCGTAATTTCCATAATAACAATAGCCCATTTGGTCGGTTTCGCCGTAACGAACTCTAATTTGAGTCTTATGTTCAAAATTGTAATACATATGATTAGATAAAAGTAGGATAAATATTTAAGCAGAAAATTTCTATACTAGTGCGATTTTTAGAAATAAAAAATAACAGATTGACTTAATATTTTAGGATACATGATTTTATGTTATAAATTTCACAACTTGAACGTAATATCAACGATATAGAATGGCTAAGCTTCACTAATTTTGGGGGAAGTAAAAAATTTCACAAAAGCAATACACATTTCACTTTTTTTTTCACTTTTTTTTGTAAATATTTGTTGACACTAAAAACAAGAAACAGAGGTTGTCCTCTAAATCCAGCGTTTCTCTTTTGAAGTTAAATTATTAATCGAAATAAAACAACATTTAATGAATATAGAATATGAGAAGGTATGGGTTGCTTGTTTAAAAGTGATAAAGGACAATATTTCACTACAAGCGTTCAAAACCTGGTTCGAACCAATTGTGCCAGTAAAACTTGAAAATGGTGCGCTTACTATTCAGGTGCCATCTCATTTCTTTTACGAATGGTTAGAAGAAAATTACATAGACTTACTTAGAAAGGTTATCAAAAAAGAATTAGGAGCAGAAGGAAGACTCGAGTATAATATTGTAATGGAGAACAACAATACCAAATCAACTCCATACACAGTTAAACTTCCAGCACTTACGAAAAAACCGCTTCGCAATCAACCGGTGAACATGCCAATTGATATCAACGAAGGTCAAATTCGAAATCCTTTTATTATACCAGGACTTAAGAAAGTAAACGTTGAATCCAATTTGAATCCATCTTATTCTTTCGAGAATTTTGTAGAAGGAGATTGCAACCGTTTGGCTAGAGCCTCTGGTTATGCTGTTGCGAATAAGCCAGGGGGAACTGCCTTCAATCCACTTTTAATTTATTGTGGTGTTGGGCTTGGAAAAACACACTTGGCACATTCAATTGGCATTTCGATCAAAAATCAATTTCCGAACAAGACCGTTTTGTACGTTGGATCTGAGAAATTTGCACACCAATTTATTGATGCCTTAAAGAATAATTCAACAAACGATTTCATTCATTTCTATCAAATGATAGATGTTTTGATTATCGATGACGTTCAATTCTTTGCCGGTAAAGAGAAAACTCAAGATGTATTTTTCCATGTTTTCAATCATTTGCACCAAAATGGGAAACAAATTATCCTTACATCGGACAAACCGCCTGTTGAAATGCAAGGAATGGAACAAAGATTGTTATCTCGCTTCAAATGGGGATTGTCGGCAGATTTGTCTACACCAGATTTGGAAACACGTATTGCGATTCTTGAGAAGAAAATGTACGGCAATGGAATTGAGCTTCCGAAGGATGTTGTTGAATATCTTGCCTACAGTATCAATACCAATATTCGTGAAATGGAAGGTGCTTTGACTTCATTGTTGGCGCAAGCATCTTTGAATAAAAAAGCAATTTCTTTAGACTTGGCGCGTCAAATGGTAGACAAGTTTGTGAAAAATACGGCTCGTGAAGTATCCATCGAGTATATCCAGAAAGTGGTTTCCGATTATTTCGATTTACCAATCGAGATTCTAAAATCGAAAACACGAAAAAGAGAAGTGGTACAAGCCCGTCAAATTTCGATGTATTTCTCAAAGCGTATGACGAAATCATCGTTGGCAAATATCGGAGCACATTGTGGAGGAAAAGATCACGCCACAGTTCTTCACGCTTGTCGCACAGTGACCAACTTGTCTGAAACGGATAAACAATTTAGAGTTTACCTAGAGGATTTGGAGAAAAAATTAACGCTCCAATAGCATAAAAACTTGAAAGCTATCACTACCTTGTGGTAGCTTTTTTTATACATCAATAATCAACAAAAATGGAAATACAAAGTTTAGCAGAATCAGGATTAGTAGGTTACACTGTAATCGGTGTAATTCTAATCTTATTACTCATTAAATCAGTCTTAATAGTGACTGAACAAACCGCTGTCGTAATAGAGCGATTGGGTAAATTTCATCATATTGCCGATTCTGGATTTAGTTTAATCATCCCTTTTATCGATAGAAAAGCATCTACGATAAATCTTCGTTTGCAACAATTAGACGTTACTATCGAAACGAAAACATTTGATAATGTATTCGTTAATCTTCAAGTTTCCGTACAATTCAAAGTGGGGCGCAGTCAAGTTAAGGATGCTTACTATTCAATGGACAATCCAAGAAATCAAATCGCATCTTACGTATTTGATGATGTGAGAGCTGAAGTTCCTAGATTGGAATTGGACGATGTTTTCGCCAAGAAAGAGGAAATCGCCTTAGCTGTTCAGAAGAATATTCACGAATCAATGAACGAATATGGATATCATATCGTGAAAGCGTTGATAACAGATATCGATCCTGATCATAAGGTTAAGGACGCTATGAACAGAATTAATGCTGCAAAACGAGATAGAGAAGCAGCTTTAGAAGAAGGTGAAGGTCTTAAAATCAAAATTATCAAAGAAGCAGAAGCGGAGGCGGAATCGAAAAGATTGTCTGGTGAAGGTGTGGCGAAACAACGAATGGAAATCGTTCGTGGTTTCAAAGAGTCAGTTGAAGATTTCAAGAAATCTTTGGATGCGGTTACACACGAGGAAATTATGCAGTTTGTCTTGATGACACAATATTTCGATACGATCAAAGACATCGGAGCGAATTCAAAAAATTCATCTATCTTGATGCCGCATTCACCAGGTGGAATGAAAGATTTCCAAAATCAAATTATTCAAGGAACATTTGTTGGAAATGACTTGAACTCAATGAATAGAGCTGGAAAGGAACAGAAAAATACAGAAAAATGATATTTTGACTTAATGTTAAAAACTGTTTATAAAAAGGTGCAATGAGAATCGCACCTTTTTTATTTCTGTAAGAATTTTGTTAACCAGGATAGTTAATTCGTATAACCAAACACAGCTGGAACTTCAGAATGATGTCTGTATTGAATGCGAACGGCTTCGCTTTATGCGCCATTTTAAATCTTATAGAAAACTTTTCCGGATGATTTCAATGTTATGAAAATCATCATACGTTCCGCAAATCCACAACATCGGTTCGTCGATATTCTTTATCTGTTAAGCGTGATCAATTTTCAAATTCACAAAGTAACTTCCTGGCATATTTCACTAATCGCTCTATTTTCC
>DDBE01000096.1:416-1797 GCA_002332715.1 Flavobacteriales bacterium UBA2040 | reverse complement strand
AGTTTTTAATTTTTTGTAAAGGTCAAATAATCGGTACCTCCATTTCCTCCACTAACATCTGTAAGTTCGATCTTTGTTGAAGACTGTGATACGATTTCCCAATCGTCATTCAATTCCTCAAAATTTCCGTTAGTATTGAAATTAAGATTAGAATGCATGTCGCTAGGTTTGTCATCGTTGCTATTGCTGTCAGTAACGCTCCAAGTTCTGGAAATAGTCGTCGATCCGTTCGATGCATTCACGGTCCCACTGGCGTTGAAGGTGAAGTTGTAACCTTTAAAATTCCATGTTTCATCGCTTCCTGAATCGTTGAAATAAGTAATTCGCCACTTTGCACGTTGCTTTCTATTTCGCTTTTTGTTTTATCATCGGTCTTGTTCTTTTTGCAAGAAACAAACGTGAAAGCTGAAATGACGCTAAGAAATAGGATGATTTTTAATGAAGTGTTTTTCACGATATGTAAGTTTTTATTCTTCTTGAATTGAACAGGCGCTCGCTCCAAAAATTTTATAAATAGGACAGAAACTAATGAAGCTCGTTGCTACAAAAATAGCTGCGGCGATCAATAAAATTATTCCTATTGTTCCTGACATAATATTTGTAAAAAAGAGCAATGCAATTACAGCAGCTATTACCATTCTGATTATTCGTTCAGCTGACCCCATGTTTTTTTTCATACTGTTCGTAGGTGTCGAGCATGCAGTCAAACCCAATCTTGCCTGTGAAATTGAATTTCTCCTTTTTCCATAGCTCATGTGTATATCCAGCACTTAATTGAAAGTTGCCATAAATTCCAGCAGTTGGGCAGAAAGCTCCTGAGACAACACTTTTATTCGTCAATACATAGCCATAGCCAATGGAAGTAAAAGGAATTGGAATACTTGCAATACCAGGGATGTTAACTATTGGCCCTCCAAGTGAGGTATTAATGGCATGCTCACCTTTTTCCAAGGGAACGACAAATTAAGTCTGCGCTCACGAAATCAGCCATATCAATGAGGCCAATAAAAATATGTATTTCATTGTCTAATAAGTTAAGTCAACAAATTCCCCGTTCGTCACATATAAAGTGTCAACCATTCCAGTATGATAAAACTTTACTTGAAAAAGTCCGTTAACCTTCTGTGCTGTTGCGTTGTTGACATATATCCCAACATTTCCATTCGTAGTCAAGTTATAGCTCAACCCGTTTACGACGGCGAAATTATCGGTGTTTTGCATTTGATAGTTACCTACCGAAATATCTGGACCCAAATTGAATTGCATTTGTATGGTATCGTTAAAACAGTTCAAAAACCAATTTCCACTCTGTTCAGTAATTGATTTATTTGTGAATGAAACAGGTTCACCGTTTATTCTCATATAGGCGTTGGGCATATAT
>DDBE01000096.1:0-137 GCA_002332715.1 Flavobacteriales bacterium UBA2040 | reverse complement strand
AGCATATATACTACAGGACAAGGATCGCATGAACCGCCGCAGTCAACACCTGTTTCGCCTATATCCTTAAAGCTATTTGTACATAAATCCACGTCTTCATTTTTCTTTTTACATGAGAAAGTTAATAAGAGAATGAC
>DDBE01000069.1:3630-3914 GCA_002332715.1 Flavobacteriales bacterium UBA2040 | reverse complement strand
ATTATACGCAAAAACCGAACCGAAAGTTTCCCGGACTTTAATTGGGCGGCGCAAATTTAGGGTTTTTAAGGAACTCTTCGTCCGTTAATGTCAAAAGAAATTTCTTTATCAATCCTTTTTCGAAGGCATCAAGCTGAACGCCGCCTTGGGCAGCAAATTCAATAGTTGGGCTAATGGTAGGACTCATCACAATTCCAGAGGAATAATGCTCAATTACTTCGTCTAATGTTTGAAAACGTCCATCGTGCATATAAGGTCCAGATTCGGCTATATTTCTTAGCGTT
>DDBE01000069.1:0-3240 GCA_002332715.1 Flavobacteriales bacterium UBA2040 | reverse complement strand
CCACTATGACAATGAATACAATCTCCACCATTTAAGGAAAGAAATAAATCATAACCCGCTTTTTCTTCATTGGTCACCGTCGAAAAAAGGACTTGTTCTTTGGGGGTCAAACTCAATCCGTTTGCATTCTTATAAATTACATCATACTTTGAGGACCCACTTATCATTGTTCTTAAAAACTGAGCTATTGCTTTTGCCACTTGATATTCATCCATATCATCCGTACCAAAAGCGGCATGAAACTCTTTGCGATACGAGTCATCCGATTTTAGTTTATTGATGGCATCTTTCCAAGATTGATGCATTTCGATTGGGTTCGGGACTGGTTCAAGAATTTGTTCTTCCAAGGATTTGGCGCGACCGTCCCAGAAAAAGAATTTTTGGTATCCTAAATTAACGAGGGCCATGGACTGACGAGTTCCTGCTATTCCGTCAATTCCGATTGAAAACTGACTGGGATCTGAAAAAGAGTTTTGAGGTGCATGACAAGCCGCACATGACATAGAATTATCTCCACTTAATCTTTTGTCATAAAATAAACGTCGGCCCAACTCTACACCTTCATTTGTCAAAAGATTATCGAGTGGTACGTCCATTTTAGGAAAATGGGAAGGCTCTTCTAAATCGTATGGTGTCGCGTAGGGTTTTATCTCTCCTTTTTTACAAGAAAAAATCAATACTGTTAAAAGGATAAATCCTAAATATTTCATTCTATTTTTTTATCCCTGCAGCAAAGGCATCCATGATAATAACACTGTAAAACATTTGTGTATTATTGGAGTGTGAAGCCGCATAAACTCTTAAGTCAGTTGGGTTTGGCCCATCTAAAATTGCTTTCACATCTAACTTCAAAGTCGTTCTGCTCGTATTGGCGTCAATGTCTACCCAATCGACAGCTGAAATTGTTTTCGTTCGAAATAAAAAATCCGTTCCCAAATGAAAGAAAAAGCTTTTGTCAAAATTATCAATTCCATCTGCAATGGTGTCTACTTTTCCTTCAATGGTAACAAATTTATACCCTGGATTCCATCCCCAATGCATGTCGCCGATATTTGTAATATTTAACGGCGATGTACTGGACTGTAATGATGGATCCGACGTATTTAATGGATCTGGAACACCCAAATTAAACTTCAAATCGGTGTAATCTGATTTAAGACCCTGATTAGAAGTCAACAATATACCCGTTTCACTGAAATCGTATAAAAAGGCATCTTTTATTTGGGCCGAACCATTGCCGACATTTGTACCGACAATTTTAATGTCGGTGTAATAATATCTATATCCTTGTGGGCTTTCGATAATCTGATTAATAGCATATGCACTATCGTTCAAGGTAGGTTGCAAATAAACTTCCATTGTTCGATTTGGCGTTTCGCATTCAACTTCTGTTTTGTCCTTTTTACATGCAATCAATACGATGCTGAATATAGTTGCGATAATAAATATGTTCTTCACACTTCAAATTTACGAAAAGTCTAACCACCTAACAAAAGAATTTGTGTAATGTTTGTTACGTTGATTGAAAGGTCAAAAATCAACGGAATAATTGTAATTTTATTTCATGATACAATCGTCTGACAAGCCGCTACAAATCTTAAGTGCCTCAGCTGGAAGCGGTAAGACCTATCGCTTGGTTTTAACGTATTTGGAATTGTTGTTTACTAGTGAAAAACCAGAGCCGTTTTCGCATATCGTTGCGATGACTTTTACCAACAAAGCAGCTTTGGAGATGAAAACGAGAATAATTTCCGCCTTGGAGATTATGAGTTTCCCTTCACAATTCGAAAAATCAGAAAGAAAATACGAGGATATACTTTGCGGAACTTTAAAAATTTCTCCTACAGAATTAGAGAAAAAATCACGGAGAATTTTATTGAAGATACTACACCGATACGAAGATTTTAAAGTGCTGACGATAGATAAATTTAATCTTCGTTTGATTCGCAGTTTTGCAAAAGAACTTGATTTGCCGGCCGATTTTGAGGTAATAATCAAGGAAGACGAAGTACTTGAAAATGTCGTAGATCAACTTTTAAACGACATAGGCACGCCCGGTCATGAGAAGATTACAAAACTTGTTTTGGGTTATGCTGAGGTCAAGTTAAAAGAAGGTGAGAAATGGAATTTCCGCAAAGATTTGATTGAGTTTCTAGCCATTTTAAAACAGGAAAAACATCAGCCAACGGTGGATAAATTGATGTTATATGAATTCACGAATGAAGATTTTCAAAGCATTCAGCTTGCCATAAAAAAGCTAAGAGATAAATTCAAAATAGAAATAGACCAGTTTTTAACTGTTTTGGATAAGTTGGATTTTTTTAGCGATTCATTTAAAGTTGCCGGAGCTTCGACAACAAAAAAAATGGTTGCAAAACTGTTAACACAAAGTGAACCAGAGGATAAGTTTCTAACTGATCCTACCTACAGGAAACTAACAGAAGGAGACAAGTCTTCTCCACCAAATAACGAACTTTCTGATAATACAGCTCATTTAAAATCAATTTATGAAGCTATTCAGCATGAACTGGAATTGTTGATTTCTGTTCGGAATAATTATCACAACATGTGGTTGTTACAATTATTGGCTGCACGCTTGGAGTTAATGCGTAAAAATGATTCTTTGATTCGTATTTCAGAGTTCAATTCGTTAATTGGTGACTTGGTACAAAATGAGGAAGCTCCTTTTCTATATGAACGAATAGGAAATCGTTATGATCACTATTTGTTGGATGAGTTTCAGGATACGTCGCGCATGCAATGGTTGAATTTGGTTCCCTTGGTCCACAATGGTATCGCGAATATGAATTTAAATTTCATTGTTGGCGACCCAAAGCAGTCCATTTATCGATTTAAAAATGGAATTGCAGAACAGTTTGTTGTTCTTCCTCAGATTTACAACCCAAATAATGATGGCGAATTGGCAATAAAGTCGGCCTATTTTGATGAATTAGGTGAAAAAAATCAAATCAAGCAAAATTGGCGTTCCACAAAAACTATTGTTGAATTTAACAACGTGGTGTTTAGTCACCTTGGAAATAATTTACCCGAAGAAACGAAAGATTTTTACCAAGATATTATACAAGAAACGGTTTCGAATAAAACAGGATATGTTCATGTTCAGGGTTTCAACAAAAAGGAATTTCCCGAAGAAAAAGGGAACGAAGTAATTCAAACTTTGGCCTGGATTGAAGAAATTCTTGCAGATGGATTTCTACCAAAAGACATCACTGTTTTGGG
>DDBE01000135.1:1317-4492 GCA_002332715.1 Flavobacteriales bacterium UBA2040 | reverse complement strand
GCGAAAGGATCTTGTGGATGTACTGTTCCTACTTGGCCAAGAGAACCTCTTGCTCCAGGTGCAACAGCTCAAATCACTGTAAAGTACGATACAAAACGTCCAGGTGCAATTGCTAAAAGTGTAACAATCACTTCTAATGCAATCAATGAACCAACAAAAGTTATCCGAATTAAAGGCACCGTATCTGCAGCTCCAGCAAATGGCACTCCAGTTAACAAAACGGGTCCAGCTAATTAATCTCGGCTATTTTTCGCGATCAGAAAATAGTATTGATCCCGCACTCGATTTATTCGAAGCGGGATTTTTTTATGGATTAACTTTTTACTTGTCCATTTTTGATGAATCATGAGAAGTATTTGATTAACAAATAATTAAGCCAAACGTTAATTCAAGGTTAATCTAAAAAAAGGAGTTTTATTTTGACTTAAATTAAAGTAATTATTTACTCACCTAAAATTTATGATATGAAAAAGGTATTAATGATTTTGTCTTTCTTATTCTCTATCGGGATGACAATTAGCTTAAATGCGCAAGCGGAGAAAGGGGCGAAAATTGAATTTGTGAAATTGACCTATGATTATGGAAATATTAAGCAAGGTGCAAATGGATTGTGTACTTTTCAATTCACCAATACGGGCAATGAAGATCTAATTATTGTTGAAGCCAAAAAATCGTGTGGTTGTACTGTGCCATCATGGCCAAAAGAACCGATTCCTCCAGGAGGAAAAGGAGTTATTGAAGTGCGGTACGACACCAACAGAACTGGCGGTATTGCCAAGAATGTGACCATCATTTCAAACGCTATCAATGCGCAAACACAAGTACTCCGTATAAAAGGAAACATTGCCGCCGCAGGGGTAGACGACGAAAAGGTGAAGACAGAAAACCCAACGTATTAATTTGCCGCAAAATTTATAGAATATCCCTGTATCAAAATAAGATGTGGGATTTTTTTACGATGACCGTCAAGCACCAACGAAGTCAGCTTTGAAAAACGTGAATTTTCTGTTGAAAACTATTCAATTGTCACACCTATATTTCACAAGTAGCAATACGATTTCTACTACCTTTAAAGTTCTCAATTTTTCAGCAGGATGTACATCATTTTCGATACAGAAACGACCGGTTTACCTAAAAACTGGAATGCCCCAATAAGCGATTTAGACAATTGGCCACGCGCCATACAGATTGCTTGGCAGTTGCATGATGAATTGGGACATCTCCTTGATCACAAGGACTTTCTTATTCGGCCTGATGGATTCGATATTCCTTACGATGCGGAACGAATTCACGGAATTTCAACTGCTTTAGCCGAACAAGAAGGTGTTTCGATGGCGGAAGTGCTCGCCGAATTTGAAATAGCACTCGGTAAAGCGAAATTCGTAGTTGGGCAAAACCTGAAATTCGATCTCAATATCATGGGGTCAGAAATGATACGGGCTGGTTTTGAGTCGAACATGTTGAAAATGCCTGTTTTGGACACTTGTACTGAAGTTACGGCCGAAATGTGTCAGATTCCGGGCGGACGTGGTGGTAAATGGAAATTGCCCACCCTGACCGAACTGCATAAATTTTTATTCGAGATTCCTTTCAACGAAGCGCACAATGCAACAGCCGATGTGGAAGCAACAACACGTTGTTTCTTTGAGCTAGTGCGCCGTGAGGTGTTCACTCCTGAAGAATTAGAAGTCGAGAAAGAATATTTCACAGATTTTAAAACTGCACACACCGACATCATTGGTCCGTATGGTTTGAACCATGTCAATCTAAAAGAAGCGAGTGATAAGCTGAAAGAGTCTACCGAAAGTAATCTGGATTCTGTCGAAAAGAAAGAAGCCCGAATCGCGCTAATAGGCGCTCCATTTGTCCATTTGCACAATCATTCACAATTTTCTATTCTCCAATCTACCAGCGACATAAAAGGGTTGGTAAACAAAGCTATCGAAAATAAAATGAAGGCCGTTGCGCTTACCGATACGGGTAATATGATGGCAGCTTTTCATTTCGAAAAAGCGATTTCTATCCACAACAAGGGAGTTTCTGCAAGGAGAAAAGAAGCGGAAGAGAATAACGAACCATTTGACGAAGAAGAATTGCTTCCTATTATTGGTTACGAAGTCAATGTTTGTGAGGATCATTTAAACAAGTCCGTCAAGGACAATGGCAGTACAGTTGTGCTCTTAGCGAAAAATAAAAAAGGGTATCAAAACCTTATCAAACTTTCTTCTATTGCTTTTACCAAAGGATTCTATTATGTTCCTCGTATCGACAAGAAACTAATCGAGCAGTACAAAGACGATTTAATTTGTCTATCCGGAAATCTTACAGGAGAAATTCCAAACATGATTCTGAATCTGGGTGAAAATCAAGCCGAAGAATCCCTTTTGTGGTGGAAAGAGCAATTTCAAGATGATTTTTACCTGGAAATGATGCGCCACGGGCAAGAAGATGAAAAGCGAGCGAACGAAGTTCTTATCCGTTTTGCAGAAAAATACAAGGTCAAATTAATCGCCACAAACAATACCTATTATCTGGATAAAAAGGACGCCGAATCGCATGACATTTTGCTTTGTCTTCGTGACAATGAATTGGTTTCTACACCAATCGGTCGCGGCAGAGGCTTTCGTTATGGTTTAGAAAATCAAGAATATTATTTCAAATCGTCTGACGAAATGAAGGAATTGTTTTTGGACCTGCCAGAAGCCATTTTAAACATCGATGATTTAATTGCAAAAATAGAGCCGTATGCCTTGGCGAGAGAGGTTTTACTCCCTGCCTTCGATATTCCAGAAGAATTTAAGGATGCCGAAGATGAAACGGACGGCGGTAAACGAGGTGAGAATAATTACTTACGTCATTTAACTTACGAAGGAGTAAAGGAGCGCTATCCGGAAATTACGGAAGAAATTCGCGAACGAATAGATTTTGAACTTCAAACAGTTGCGAATACAGGTTATCCCGGTTATTTCTTGATTGTTCAAGATTTTTGTCACGCTGCGAGAAGAATGGATGTCGTTGTTGGACCTGGTCGTGGATCAGCAGCCGGATCGGTGGTCGCCTATTGCAATCGAATTACCAACATCGATCCATTGAAATACGACTTGCTATTTGAGCGTTTCCTGAATCCTGAACGTATTTCCATGCCCGATATCGATATCGATTTTGATGATGAAGG
>DDBE01000135.1:0-959 GCA_002332715.1 Flavobacteriales bacterium UBA2040 | reverse complement strand
TACGGAACGATGGCGGCAAAGTCGTCTTTGCGTGATACTTCGCGGGTATTGAATTTACCATTGAACGAAGCGACGCAATTGTCCAACATGGTTTCTTCCTTGTCTTTGAAGAAAATGTTCGCCTTTTCTGATGCGGAATTGGCCGATGCCATGAAGAATCAAGAGGATTTCACTAAAGCAAAAGCCCTACGAGACATTGCTTCCTCTAACCAGCCCGCGTCAAAAGTGGTTCAAAAAGCCATAGATGTCGAAGGTTGTGTTCGAAATACAGGAATCCACGCTTGTGGGGTTATTATTACACCCGGAGATATTACAGATTACGTTCCAGTAGCATTGGCCAAGGATTCGGAAATGTACTGTACGCAGTATGATAACTCGGTGGCTGAAGAAGCTGGATTGCTGAAAATGGATTTCTTGGGTTTGAGTACTTTAACCTTGATTAAACATTCTGTTAAGCTGATTAAGGAACGACAAGGTATTGATATTGACATCGAAAAAATTCCTATCGACGACGAAACAACGTACGAATTATTCCAAAGAGGTGAAACAGTCGGGATTTTTCAATACGAATCTGCCGGAATGCAGAAACATCTCCGTGATTTAAAACCAACCGTTTTTGAAGATTTAATTGCCATGAATGCTTTGTATCGACCAGGTCCGATGGAATACATTGAATCTTTCGTAAAACGTAAACATGGTGAAGAAGAAATAATCTATGATATTGCCGATTGTGAAGAGTATTTGGCTGAAACATATGGGATTACCGTATACCAAGAGCAAGTAATGTTGCTTTCTCAAAAGCTTGCCGGATTTACAAAAGGTCAAGCCGATACCTTGCGTAAGGCAATGGGGAAAAAGCAAATCGCTGTTCTTGACAAAATGAAACCTAAATTTATTGGAAACGGTAAAGAAAAAGGTCATGATCCTGATAAATTAGAGAAAATATGGAAAGATTGGGA
>DDBE01000050.1:9073-17459 GCA_002332715.1 Flavobacteriales bacterium UBA2040 | reverse complement strand
CTGATAATCAAAAAACGGCGAAAACCTTGATTGTAAAAAACGAAGAATAGGCTGACAAGATGGCGTTGAAAAAAGATTGGCAAAATTATTGTGAAGAGTAAGTCAAAGGTTAACTTTGCGTACAACAACGTAGAATAATAATTAGCTTGCGCTGATAGGTTTCGGCAAAAGCACAAAAAACAACATATAAGTTATGGCATTAGAAATAACAGATGCTAATTTCGAAGAATTAGTATTGAAATCAGACAAACCAGTAGTAGTAGACTTTTGGGCAGAATGGTGCGGACCATGTAGAATGATCGGACCATCTATTGAAGAAATGCACACAGAATACGAAGGAAAAGCAGTTATCGGAAAGGTAAATGTTGACCAAAATCCTGGTGTTTCAGCTCAATTCGGAGTACGTAACATTCCTACTATTCTTTTTATAAAAGGAGGAGAAATTGCTGATAAATTAGTTGGAGCAGTTCCAAAAGCACAATTGACAGAAAAATTGGACGCGATTCTGTAAGAAGAATTTCAAATAATATTAGAACGGACTTGAGAAATTGAGTCCGTTTTTTTATGACATGAAGTGACGGACTTGGACAGGCTCAGCCCTCAATTCTACATTTATAGTGTGCTGAGCCTTTCGAAGCCATTACTATAAAAAAGAAGACAAACACCTCCCACTCCTCTCTTATTCTTATCTTTGCACCCTAATAAAAACAACAATTCAAAACATCAAATGAGCAATTTAGGAAGACGTTTAAGATATTACGGAATCGGGTTCGGGTTCGGAACACTTTTCGTCATTATGTTTTTCGGAGCGAGAGGTTGCTCTTGGACACCTGGAAATCGGGTCAAAACAGCTATTCTTCAGCGAGTGATTGTTGTCCCTTCAGCACAGGAAGCAAATCTTAAATCAAAACAAATTTCCTCAAAAAATCTAATTGATTTCATTGCAGATGCGGATGTAGATTTCAAGCATTCAAAAAAACAAAACCCAAACAAATTCTACAAATTAACAAAGGACAAAACCACTTTATACTTCACATTACCCAACGATAGTTATGTTTCTTCCGTTTTTACGAGCAGACCAAAAGAGAAACAAACTGGAAAAGCAAAATTGACACGATTCCCCGATGGAAAAGATTTGATATTCACTGACACGACCGGATCAATGCAAAGATTAAGAGTTGAATTAGGCTTTAAAGATGATCGTTCAATATTGAAACAATTGAAGAAAAATGCGTACTTAAACTATGACAAGTCAGACTTTTTAACCACAATTAAACCAGAACATTACCTAGAATTCGAAACCAAAAAAGGCGATACAGTTGGAGCGATTTCAGTATGGTATAAGGATAAAATCAACATTACTAAGTATATTTATAAGGATACTCTCCAATGATATACAAAGTGGCTTGTTGAAAATAAGAGAGCCACGACTACCTCTCTATAGTTAGAATTTTTAATTTTGAAACATGGAATTTACTGCGGAGCAGATTGCAGGATTATTAAATGGTGAGGTTGATGGCAATGCAAATGCCGTTGTCACTGGTTTAGCAAAAATTGAAGAGGGAACTCCTGGTAGTTTGTCTTTTTTAGCAAATCCGAAATACGAAGAACATATTTACAAAACCGAATCAACGATTTGTATCGTTAATCGCACATTCAAAGTCGAACAATCGCTTCCAGACACCTTAACTTTGGTCAAAGTTGACGATGCACATGCTTGTTTTGCAAAATTGCTCAATATCTACAATCAAATGACGAAAAAACAGCCCAACATCGAACAACCTTCTCACATTTCAGAGTCGGCTGCAGTAGGTGAAGGATTGTATTTGGGTTCTTTTGCCTACATTGGTGATGGAACGAAAATCGGTAAAAACGCAACGATATACCCGCAAGCTTATATAGGTGAAAACGTAATTATTGGCGACAATTGCACGATTCATCCTGGGGCGAAAATATACCAAGATTGTATAATTGGCAACAACGTTACTATTCATGCTGGAACCGTAATAGGAGCTGATGGATTTGGATTTGTCCCTGATGAAAAAGGGGTTTTCTCAAAGATTCCTCAAATTGGAAACGTAGTGATTGAAGACGATGTTGAAATCGGATCCAACACAACGATAGATAGAGCAACATTGGGTTCGACATTAATCAGCAAAGGCGTGAAATTAGACAACTTGATTCAAATCGCGCACAACGTCGAAGTGGGTCAACACTCAGCAATGGCAGCTCAAGCAGGTGTTGCAGGTTCAACTAAAATTGGTCGACACGTAATGGTAGGCGGACAAGCTGGAATCAGTGGACACATCAAAATCGCCGATCAAACGCAAATCGTCGCTCAATCTGGAATCCCAGGTTCGGTCAAGAAAGCAGAAATATTAATGGGATCTCCAGGTATACCAATAAACGACTTCAAAAAATCATACTTTGGATTTAGAAAATTACCCTATATCCTAAGGAAATTGCAAGAACTAGAAGATAAACTCAAACTCATTTCCAAAGACAAATAGACATGGCGGACATGCAGAAAACCCTGAAGGATACGGCAAAATTATCCGGAATAGGACTTCATACAGGTGAAAAAGTAAATATCACAATTCTTCCAGCGGCAGAAAACCACGGTTTCAAATTCCAACGAGTGGATATGGAAGGTCAACCAACAATAAAAGCAGATTGTGATTTAGTTGTAGCAACCGACCGTGGAACTACTCTAGAAGAAAATGGTGCACGTGTATATACAACCGAACATTTATTGGCGGCCTTAGTTGGCATGGAAGTGGACAATGCTCTGATTCAAATCGACGGGCCTGAAGTACCAATTATGGACGGAAGTTCTTGGCTTTTCGTTGAAGCAATTGAAAAAGCAGGTCTTGTTGAGCAAAATGCAGAGAGAAATTATTTCGAGTTAACGGAAAACATCAAATGGGAAGACCTAGAAAAAGGTGTTGAGTTTTTAGCCGTGCCCGACGATCATTATCGATTGACTGTAATGGTCGATTATAAATCGCCAGTTTTGGGAACGCAACACGCGACGATGTATAATTTGGGTGAATTCAAAAATGAAATCTCTCCATGTCGAACTTTCGTTTTTTTAAAAGAATTGGAATTCTTGGCGAAGAACAATTTGATCAAAGGAGGAAGCCTAGAGAACGCTATCGTTTTGGTGGAGCGGGAACAGGTTGACCCAGCAGAATTGAAACGTTTGGCAAAGGCGCTTGGAAAAGAAGATTTAGATGTCAAAGTAGAAGGCGTAGGTGTTTTGAACACGACGAAATTGAAATACGAAAATGAGCCTGCTCGCCACAAATTGCTGGATATCGTTGGAGATTTAGCTTTATTGGGGCGACCAATTAAAGGTCATATTTTGGGTGCTCGTCCAGGACACGCTGGTAACGTAGGTTTTGCCAAGGTGTTGAAAGAGCTAATTAAAAAACAAGAAACACAGGGCAAATATTTCGATTTAACGAAAGAGCCTTTGTACGATATAAACGACATTGAGAAAATGTTGCCACACCGTTACCCTTTCTTACTAGTAGACAAAGTGATGGAAATTGGCGAAGAAACGATTATCGGCGTGAAAAACGTAACGATGAATGAACCAATGTTCCAGGGACATTTCCCAGGGAATCCAGTTTTTCCAGGAGTTCTTCAAATCGAAGCAACAGCGCAAGTGGGTGGTATTTTTGCCTTGAGTAAAGTAGAAGATCCACATTTGTATTCAACGTATTTCATGAAGATCGATAATGTGAAATTCAAGCAAAAAGTATTGCCAGGTGATACTATAATTTTTGAATTGCATTTGTTGTCACCGATGCGCAGAGGATTGGTTCACATGGGCGGAAAAGGCTATGTCAATGGTCAAGTTGTGATGGAAGCCGAAATGTTGGCGCAAGTAATTAAAGACAAAGAATAAATGATCAGTCCTCTCGCCCACATCGCCGACGGAGCACAATTGGGTGCAAACGTTGTTGTTTATCCTTTCGCGCACATACATACCGATGTGATAATTGGTGACGGCTGTGTCATTCACTCCAATGCCAATTTGTACCCTGGCACACGTTTGGGTAAAAACTGTGAAGTATTCCCAGGGGCGGTAATTGGTATTGTACCACAAGATCTAAAATACCAAGGCGAAGAAACAACGGTAGAAATTGGGGACAACACCAAGATTCGCGAATGTGTTACAATTCACCGAGGCACAAACGATAGAAAAACGACAAAAATTGGAGCCAACTGTTTGTTGATGACCTATGTACATATCGCGCACGATTGTCAATTGGGCGATAATGTCATTTTGGCTAGTTACGTGGGACTTTCGGGTCACGTTACCATAGACGATTATGCCATCATCGAAGGAAAAGCTGCTGCACAACAATTCGTACACATCGGGGCACATGCCTTTATCGGTGGCGCAAGTTTGATTCGTAAAGATGTTCCCCCCTATATCAAAGCTGCAAGAGAACCGATGACCTTCGCAGGTGTCAATTCTGTAGGCTTGCGACGAAGAGGGATGACGGAAGAACAAATCAGAGAAATTGAAGATATTTATAGGATAATTTACGTGCAGAATAGCAACATAACCAAGGGAATTAAAGCTGTCAAAGAAACACTTCCTGAAACACCTTTATTGGAGGAAATTATTGGTTTTATTCAAGGATCGGATAAAGGAGTGATTCGGGGGTTGATATGATTTATTCCCTTCTGTTAGGAGAGAACGAGGGAGGTATTTCGCCGAGATATCAAGCCAACAACACCTTATTTATTTTACACATCACACCTACCTCAATCCTCCCTCAAGGGAGGAAGCAAAACTCAAAAAACAATAAAATGAATCGTGGAGAATTAATTGAAGTTAAAATTAGCGAATACGCTTTTGGTGGTCGTGGAATTGCAAAAGTTCCGACAGGCGATGGCGATTTTGTCATTTTTATAGACAATTGTTTTCCCGGTCAAACGGTTCAAGCAAGAATTACGAAAAAGAAAAAGCGTTATGCAGAAGCCAAGTTGGTCGATGTTTTAGAGCGTAGTTCTGAGGAAGTGGTTAGTGATTTTCAAGAAATTTCCGGTGGACCGTATATTTATGTTCCCGTTGAACAACAAGAAGAAGTAAAGAAAGAAGCGACTTTAGAAAATTTCCAAAAACTATCTCATGTTGAAGACGTTGCGAGTAAATTCGACACTTTCATATCATCACCAAACCATTTCCATTACCGCAATAAAATGGAATATAGTTTCTCGAACATTGAACATATTCCAGCAACGGGTGAAGAGGTTGACAATGCTTTCGCTTTGGGTTTTAAACGTCGAGGTACGTGGTGGAAAGTTGAAAATCTCAACAAACCATCTGGACTTTTCGACGAAGAATGGGAAACGAAATTGATTGAGATTCGCAATTATTTAAAAGCGACGAATCTTCCTGCTTGGCATCCGCCAAAGAAACACGGATTCTTCCGTCACATTGTGGTACGCAAGTCATTTGCCGAAGATAAATTATTATTGAATTTGGTGACATCCTCCGAAGGATTGAAAAAGTTTGACGCGCCAGCTTTTGGCAAATTCATCCAAGAGTTGATGGGTGATCGGATTGCAGGCTTGTGGCACACCGTTAATGATAATGTAGCCGACAGAGCAAAGATTGAAAACGGCAACTCTACGCTACTTTTCGGAACGCCAAAAATCAACGAAGAATTATTGGGATTGACATTCGAAATAAGCATGGAAAGCTTTTTTCAAACGAATCCAAAATGCGCAGAATTACTGTATACAAAAGCCTTAGATTACGTTTTCGAAGAAGAACAAAAAGACGACGAAATCATAATGGATTTGTTCTGCGGAACAGGAACCATCGGTCAGATTTTAACCACAAGAAAGCAAAATGCAAAGGTTGTTGGTGTTGACATCGTTGAAGAAGCGATAATTGATGCCCGAAAAAACGCGAAACGAAATGGAATCAATCAAATCGAATTTTTCGCTGAAGATGTAGGTAAATTCTTAAAGGAACATCCTGAATTTCAAGGTAAAATTGGAACGATAATTTTGGATCCACCGAGAGCTGGAATTGCACCAAAAACTTTATTGAAAGTAATTGAATTAGGTGCGAAAAACATCATTTATATTTCGTGTAATCCATCAACCCAAGCAAGAGACACAGCGACATTGATTGAAAATGGATTCTCTCTGGAAAAATTGAGCTTCGTTGACCAGTTTCCACATACAGGACATATTGAGAGTATTGCCAAGTATAAGAAGTTTTGAATTCATGAATGATGAATACTTGAATAATGAATAACAATTGCACTAAGAAACTTAACACTCAGTAATTCAGAAACTCAAAAACTCATCACTCAAGAATTCTCAAACTCAAGAACTCAAGAACTCTTCGTATTTTCGCCCACATGAAGGCAGCACTCATTTCTATCGGCGACGAATTACTCATTGGTCAAACGATTAACACAAACGCGGCGTGGCTGGGCAAGGAATTGTCAACTATTGGTATTCCAGTTACCACAAGTTGGACTATTTACGATCAACCAGGTGACATCAAAGAGAGTTTGGATCATCTTATGCCAAAGAATCAATTGATTATTCTAACAGGCGGATTAGGGCCAACCAAAGATGATTTAACAAAACATACTTTGACCGAATATTTTAACACTAGTTTGGAGATTGTTCCTGAAGTATTGGTGCGCATTGAAGACTTTTTCAAAAAACGAAACCGAAAAATGTTAGACGTAAATATTCAACAGGCGGCTTTTCCAGTTGGTGCAACGCTTTTACACAACTATCATGGCACCGCTTCGGGCATGTGGTTTGAGAAAGACGGTTGTATCGTAGTGAGTTTACCTGGCGTTCCTTATGAAATGCGAGGCATAATGAACGATGAAGTTTTTCCACGTTTAAAAGAGCTTTTTGAAACCCAAGAATTGTATCATGAAACCCTGATGACCCAGGGAATCGGTGAATCGTATTTGGCACAAGAAATTGAAGATTGGGAAGACACTGTTCGCGCCGACGGATTAAGTTTGGCGTATTTACCTTCACCAGGAATCGTAAAACTTCGCTTGAGTTCGAAAAACGGTCGAATTGATTCAGATAAAATCAACACGTATTTCGAAGAAATATTGAAAAAACTTCCAAAGCATGCATATTCCATAGGAGAAAAAAGTATTTCTGAAATTTTGGGGCAATTGCTTCTTGAAAAGAATATGACTATTGGTTCTGTGGAAAGTTGCAGTGGCGGAACGATAGCCAAAGAGTTAGTGAAAATTGCTGGTTCATCTCGTTATTATGAGGGCAGCATAGTGGCATATAGTTATAAGGAGAAAGAAAACATATTGGGCATTTCACACGAGGATTTAATCAAATATGGTGCAGTGAGCGAAGAAATCATCACCCAAATGGCAGAAAAAGGTAGGAAATTATTGGGCGTAGACATTTGTGTTTCAACTTCAGGTATCGCTGGGCCAGATGGAGGATTACCCAATAAGCCAGTCGGCACAGTTTGGATTGGTGTTTCCACTGAAAAAAGAGTATTTAAAATATGTCTTAACTTTGGCGAAAAACGGGAAAGAAACATAAGTATGACCGCCTTATCTGCCCTTAATTTGGTGAGATGTGAAATACTTGGATTAAATTCCTAAAAAAAAGATAAAAACCTTTGGTAGTTTTTCAATTAATTGCCACCTTTGCACCCCAATTTAGAATTTGGAATAAAGAAAAGAACATGTCACGAGTTTGTCAATTAACAGGTAAGTCGGTAATGGTAGGGAACAACGTTTCTCACTCCAACCGCAAAACGAAACGTACTTTTAAGCCTAATTTAGTGGTTAAGAAGTTTTACGTTCCAGAAGAAGATACAACAATAACTTTGAAGATTTCAGCGTCTGCACTTCGTACAGTAAACAAGAAAGGTATTTCTGCTTGCTTGAAAGAAGCTCGTGCTAAAGGATTTTTGAAATAATCGAAAAAATTAGACGATAATGGCTAAAGCAAAAGGAAATAGAATTCAGGTTATTTTAGAGTGCACGGAGCACAAAGAGTCTGGTCAACCAGGAACTTCTCGATATATTTCGACTAAGAATAGAAAAAATACGCCAGAGCGATTGGAAATTAAAAAGTACAATCCAATCTTGAAGCGTATGACAATTCACAAAGAAATTAAATAAGACATGGCAAAGAAAGTAGTAGCATCCCTTCAAAAAGGAGGCGGAAAACAGCACACCAAGGTCATCAAAATGACAAAAGGTGAAAAAGGTTCTTATACCTTTAAAGAAGAAATCGTGCACAACGACAAAGTACAAGAGTGGTTTAAACAAAAATAATCCTTCTTCAAACGATATTTTACAAGCCTTCTCAGTTTTACTGAGTGGGCTTTTTTTATATTTGT
>DDBE01000050.1:0-8767 GCA_002332715.1 Flavobacteriales bacterium UBA2040 | reverse complement strand
AGGTTTAGAGAAATCCAAACAGAGTTTTCTAACCAAACTGACACGTACGATTGTTGGTAAATCTAAAGTTGACGATGAAGTACTCGACAACTTGGAAGAAATCCTTATTTCTTCGGATGTAGGAGTTGAAACAACCCTAAAAATAATTGACCGAATCGAAGCGCGTGTTTCTCGTGATAAAGTCCTTGGAACAAATGAATTGAACAATGTCTTAAAAGAAGAAATCGAAGCTTTATTGGAAGAAAACAATATTGGTATCACGAATGATTTCAATATTGAAAAGAAAAACGGCGAAACGCATGTGATTATGGTCGTTGGTGTAAATGGAGTTGGAAAAACGACCACCATCGGAAAATTAGCGCATCAATTCAAATCGGCTGGAAAAAGCGTAGTTCTTGGTGCGGCGGATACTTTTCGTGCAGCGGCTGTCGACCAATTGATTATTTGGGCGGAACGAGTTGGTGTTCCTATAGTAGAACAAGGCATGAATGCTGATCCAGCTTCAGTTGCTTTTGACACCCTTCAATCGGCTAAAGCAAACAATGCAGATGTCGTGATTATCGATACCGCGGGACGTTTGCACAACAAGGTGAATTTGATGAACGAGCTAAGTAAAATCAAACGTGTGATGGACAAGGTTGTTCCAGGAGCACCGCATGAGATTTTATTGGTGTTGGACGGTTCTACAGGACAAAACGCATTTGAACAAGCCAAACAGTTCTCCTTGTCGACCGAAATAAATGCTTTGGCGATTACGAAACTGGATGGGACAGCTAAAGGTGGCGTTGTGATTGGAATTTCTGATCAAATGAAGATTCCTGTTAAATACATTGGCGTTGGAGAAGGCATGAAAGACTTGCAAATTTTCCATAAAAAAGAGTTCGTAGATTCACTTTTTTCTTAATTTCAAGAAAACAAGTGAATTATGTTCGACAATTACGACAAAACAATATCCATACTTTCGTATATTCCAATCTTGGGATGGATTATTGCGTTGATTATGAATAGTGATAAATCAGCAGGAGAAAAAAGCTACAATGCCTTTCAATTGCAACAAGGATTAGGTTTGTCCATCATTAGTTTTATCTATTCAATCGTAAATGGAATTCTTATAAATATTCCTTGGCTCGGGAAATTCACAAATGGAGTAATCATATTGATTTTCTTCGGAATAGCTATAAAAGGTATTCTAAATGCGCTTGGCGGTGAAAGGAAGTACTTTACCCTTTTTCGGAAAACAAGTCGACAGAATGTTGAGTGGTGCCTTTGAATGAAAATGCCATTCCCTTTTTACAAGGAATAGCACTTTCTCGATTTTAAACTAACAATAAAAGGTCTTCTACTTTTTCTGTATTTTTTGAATGGAAACCAGTCCATTTTTTTCTGTTTAATGAATTTATATTCTGTTTCCAAATGAACTGAGTCAAAAAAATCAGCATTCTCTATTTCTAATATCTGTTTTCCTTCCAGTGTATATAATGTGATTTTATATATTTCGGAGTTTTCTTTAGTGCAATATAGTGATTTATTTTACTTATAGTACATTTTACAATAAGAAAATATCCTATCCTTGATAATATTTGTGCTTACTTAAATATCCCAGATTTAACTGGCATTGAATCTTTAACTGATTTGTATACTTATGGTAATCAACTTATAAGTCTTGATTTGAATCAGAATAATGCTTTAACCCATCTATAAAATCAGACTCATCAGTTCTTGTATTTTCTGATTAACAAGAAATCAGTAATGCAATTAAAAGAGAAAAACAAACAGCAGATACTTTCATACATATTATTTTTTAGGAAAATAAGTATCATAAGCTTGTTCGATAAATCCAAATCCAAATTTAAAGAGATTGGCGTCTGTACAAATGATTAAAATTACATCATTTTCTTCTAATTCCTTCTGGAAATCAACGTCACTCACGTTCAATAGGCTTTCGTAACTGTCTGGAAAAATAGTTTCGTTATAGTACCAGAATCGACCATCATTGAATAAATCTCTCGACATTCCTCCGTTGAAAGGTCCCCAGAAGTAACTATCGGCAACGGTTAACACTTTCGAATACTTCTTCTCAGGATTTTTCACTACTCGGAAATATGGATAGCCCATTTCATTGTCTGGAATATTGAACAACAAATTCATACCTTTTTCGATATCGTCGTCGGTGTCCCACATTTCTGTTTTCCTTTTGACACTGTCAACGATCAATTGAGGCAACTGAACTCCAGGCATTTTATTGAAGAACTTTATCAAGGTGTCTGCCATAACAATTTCGCCATATTTACTCCAGTGAATACCTGTTTTCGGATACAAGGGATACGGCATTTTTCCTTTGTTTTTGATAAACCAAGAATTAAGATTCATTGTTGGAATAACTTGTTCTTTCAATTTAGCCGAATACCTCGATAAATTCGTTAGTGGCCCTCTTTTTTGTATCCAAAACCCAGGAATATACTCTGGATAAAAACTCGCTTTTCCGGGGGCCAATAGCACAACCAGATGTTTCCCTAACTTTTGTAAAGTATCCGATACCTTCGCAAGTCTTTCGACTTGTTCTTGTATAACTTCCTCTCCTCTAAAGTCAAGTCCGCGGTGTGCTTTTATATAGTTTTCTTCATACAAATAGTTGTCTTTTCCGATCACTACTCCATTTGCATTGGCTTGTTTGTAAAATGAAAAATGCCATTGATTATACGTTCTAACCATATTATTTCGAAACCCAACGTTCTGATTCAAATAATCCGTTCGTTGGTCTTGATACGTTCCTTCGAACCATGCTTCATACGAAAAAACTGGTCTTTCCAAGAGTTCAAAAGCGCCATTTAAAGGAGTTTCCTTCAACCATTTGAACTTGTGCTGAAGCATCGGAAAAACCAAGGCCAACATCATTAATCCAAAGAGAATACGCTTCAAAAGGGTGCTATTTTTCTTTCCTTCCATCAGAATCTGAAATAAATGAAAGGGTTAAAACCTGAGCTTGTAATCGAACTGACAGAAAGCCAAAGAAGAACAATTGAAACAAGAAATAAGATGACATGACTTCTATTCCCATAGATATCTGTTTCGAAAAAGTAAGTCTGTAATTTCTTTCCAAATTTGAAAGCGATCAAAAAGGAGAAGAAAATCGAGACAATCAATAACAACCAGAAAGCGGGTATAACGTCAATAAACAACAAATTTTCATCAAAAGCTACAAGTTCATACAGGTAGGTTTTCATTTTACTGAAATCTTCCAAACGGAAAATAACCCAACCAAACATGGTGATAATGAAGGTGATTAAAATGGCAAACACTTTTGGAATAGCGTTCAAGACATTCTTCAAGAAAAGTCGATCGAGAATTAAAAAGAGCCCGTGAAATGCACCCCAAATGACGAAATTCCACGAAGCTCCGTGCCAGAGTCCTGAAAGTAAAAATACCAAGGCCAAATTGAAATATAGGCGACCGTTAGAACTCACTCGACTTCCACCCAAAGGAATGTACAAATAATCGCGCATGAAACCGCTCAAGGTCATGTGCCAACGGCGCCAAAACTCCGTAATCGAAGTAGAAATGTACGGTGAATTGAAATTTTCAGGGAACCGGAATCCCATCATACGACCCAATCCAATCGCCATATCCGAATAACCAGAAAAATCGAAATAGATTTGGAAGGTGTATGCTAACATGCCTATCCAGGCCATTGGTGTTGTGAGTTCATTGAGGTTGGAATCAAAAATCAAATCGGCCTGCTCTGCCATCACATTCGCAATTAATACCTTCTTGGCCAGTCCGATACTGAATCGATAAAATCCAACGAGTTTATCATCGAGCGTATCTTTTCGGTTGATAATTTGATCGGCAATATGTGTAAAACGAACGATCGGTCCTGCGATCATTTGTGGAAATGCCATGATATATAGCAAATAATCGGACACATTTTTCAGAGGCTCGTGAATTCTTCGGTACACATCAATCGAATAGGTCAAGGTTTGGAAAGTATAGAACGAAATTCCGATTGGCAAAGCGACCGAGGTCCAACCCACTTGTTCCACTCCGATTGAGTTCAATGCGGCATTTACATTTTCAACGAAAAAGTTCGCGTATTTAAAATAGGCCAAAAGTCCTAAATTCATGACAAGCGAAGTCATCAGGAATCCTTTTCTTTTACTTTCTTCAGAACTGTTGTGGAGTCCTTTTACGATGAAAAAATCAATGATAGTAGAAGCCAAAATAACGAAAACAAATTTGGGTGATCCCCAGGCATAGAAGGCAATACTTGCCACAAGGGCGGTGTAATTCTTTACTTTTCTTGGCGACAAGAAATACACTACAAGGAATGCAGGCAGAAAATAAAACAGAAATATTACGCTGCTAAATACCACTGAAACAAATCTACTATTTTGTTAGGATATCATGACGTTAAGAAAGAGATATTATTGCGTTAAAAATAGATCAATACTCCCATTTACCAGAAAAGTCATTGTAAACGTTAATTCCAAACTTCATTTTGATATTTGCTTTATCGAAATTATTGTCTGAAGTTACTGCATACAAACCTACTTTGAACGTACCTCCCCAAAGCGCAATTTTACGCTCCAAACCTGCGTAGAATTCAACTTGTCGGAAATTCGCATCGGGAATAACAAGTGCTGCACCACCAATTGTTTCTTCTAGTCCTAATCGGTTGATTAACCAAATTTTGTTTAAGAAAAATCCTTTGAAATGGTGAATGGCATTCAGTTGTAAATAAGAATTTGATGTGTTCATAGTCGTATCTAATAACTGCAAGGTGTTAACTGGATTTGAGAAGAAACCTTGATCCGATTGTCTAAAGAATTTGTTCTCAATAACTCGGAGGTCCTTTTTGAAAAGAAAAGATCCCAATTCAAATTTCCATTGTGCCTCACCAAGTGTGTTCAATTTTACATCGTCCGTTATTCGAAGTTCGACGAAATCAAAATTCGAAGTGGTTTCTAATATATCGGGAATACCTCGTTTGTATTTAAGGAAGATTATTGGATACGGAGAACCCAATACTATTTTTTGCCCCTTGCGAACAATATACTTTTGTCGGAAATGATATTCCAAATCAAGTGTTGGCATGAATATCTTATAGCGATCAAATACTGGCGGTTCTGGTAAAACGGCAGAAACTGTATCATAAAAAGCAGGATATTTGATGTTTTCAATAGTACTCCGATCTGAATATTCCAATTTTAATTGACCATAAAGTCCATTAAACAACTCACGCCGATAACCAACTTCAACCTTTTGATTCCTAACCATATTCGTAGGAAAAAAGGCACTGGCAATATTTTGCGCTCCTGCAATTCTGTCATAAACATCCCCTACTTCGAAGAAAAATTTGGAAAAGTTCATCGGGTTATAGGTAAAACTACCACCAAAAGACCCCTTTAAATCTTTATTGAAAAATCCATAGTCAATTCTCGGATTAACAGAAAATTTCTTGCCATTTTCGAACTCTTTCTCATAACTGAAAGGCAATTTATGTCGATATCCCCCCACTCCAAAAAGATTTATTTGTTGAAGCAAGCCACCAGCGTACCACTCCTGTTTTTTGAAGGAATTGGAGCGTCCATAACCAATTAGAGGCGTATACCAATGGAATTTATTTCGAATACTATCTTGTTTCAACTTGAATTCATCACTTTCGTGATACGTGATGATACTATCCTGCTCCTGAATAAAACTTGTTTCTATTTCTTTTAGCGTAAAAGGTCTGCGCTCATTCCAAAATGTTGTGTCTTTATCGAAGGCATCATCAGTGTAGACGCTCGTTTCTAGCCAATAATTTCTTTTGGAATCATCAACTTCAAAAGAATAATCTTGGTGGGTCAAACGAATTAATCCGTTTATATTATTGCCGGGCTCCCGAACATTGTAGACAAATTCTTTACGTGAAGGTACCAATCGTTCACCTACTTTTACATAATCACAAACAATATGCATGTCTCTAAAATGAAGCAAAGCGGAACGATTAATTCCTAATTCATATGAAACTAATTCCAGTCCATCGTCTCGGATAAAAAGTTTACCGTAAAATAGTGCCTCATAGTCGAAACGAGGATCTACTCTCACTTCATAAATCAAGGAATTTGTAGAGTCTAAAAAAGAACCTTCTAAATAAAAAGTATAATAGACAAAGGCATTGTACGCCAAAGGGGAAACAATTGGCATATCCGAAATTCTCGGTAATAAAAGAAGATTCTCGAATAAGTTAATATGCGCATCTTTTATTCCTGTGACGAATAAATTTCGGTTAAATGATTCGCCCAAAGCTCCAGCAATACTCGAATTACCATCTCCGAAGCTAGTTGACGCCTCAATTGTCATGGGTTTAGATGGATCTGTGAAATCTTCATAGGCATAAAACTCGTTCTTGAATTTCTGATTTTTTTTGTAATGGGTAGTTGCACGCCATTCAATGAGATTCAATTTTTCTTTACCTACAACTGAATCTCTGATTATCGTATCTCGTTTTTCTTTTTCTAGAGACCCAAAACAATACGTGTCACACTTATATTCTGGTACCAAGTCATAAAAATATTGGCGCTTTTCAATCACACGCTTCATCAAATCCTTTCCCTTGGATTTTTTCGATTGCCCTGTAACGGTTACCTCATCTACTTCTTGAACGTTAGGCTCTAAACTCACGTTCAAAAAGGTATTTGTTTGCGAAATCTCTATTGTATCGTAATGCGTTTTGAATCCACCGGCATCGAATTGAAGAACATACGTCCCTTTTTTTAACTCTAATACATATCTTCCTTCGACGTTAGCAACGGTTCCGTAACTCGTGTTTTGTATACGAACTTTAGCAAACGGAATCTCCATTCCATTCGATTCAAGAATCTGACCTTTCAGGGATTGGCCAAAAGATCCTAATCCGATGAAAAGGCTGAAAAAGAATAGAATTGTTTTCACGCGCAAGATTTTCAATGAGACGGCTAAAAATAGAAAAAGTTACAATTAGTTTTGTTTACGATTTGATCGTTTAGGCGATTTTTTCTCTTTGATTTTTACGTAAATCAATTTGTATTTTCCCTTCGGACTATCGCGTTGTTCAATTTCAAATTTGTCGATGCTCTTAATCAAAGGAGTTAACTTTTGAAAACCAAAATTACGTGGATCAAAGTTGGGTTGTTTCTTTTGAATTAAACTTCCTACATCTCCTAAAAATGCCCATCCATCATCATGAGAAACATCGTTTATCGTATTTGTAATCAGCTGAATATCCTTGTTAGTAATTTTATCGACATTCGATTTTTCAGATTGATCGTTCTCCGATTCTTTCGCTTGTTTCTTCAGAATTTCGATATAGATAAACTTGTCGCAAGCTACGATAAATGGATTCGGCGTTTTCTTCTCCCCGATACCAATGACTTGCATTCCCGCTTCGCGAAGTCGTGTAGCTAAACGCGTGAAATCGCTATCACTAGATACAAGACAAAATCCATTTACTTTATTGGAGTACAGAATATCCATTGCATCGATGATCATTGCGGAATCTGTTGCATTTTTCCCAGTCGTGTAACCGTACTGTTGAATTGGAGTAATCGCATTTTCAAGCAACATGGATTTCCATTTGCCTAAGCGTGGATTTGTCCAGTCTCCGTATATTCTTTTTATAGTTGGGTTGCCGTATTTGGCAATTTCTTCCATCATCTCGTGAACGTGAGCGGAAGGTATGTTGTCGCCATCAATTAGGACAGCAAAATTTAAATTCATTTTTGTTTGTTTAGAAATAAAGGTAACGATAATTTAATCATGGTGTTTAGAGCTTTCTGACAAATCGTTTCGAATCGTCATTATTACCAAGGTAGTGGTTGAAAATATCAATTGTATTTTCATTGATAACTAAGATATCCATATAAAAGGTAGCCAACGAGAGAGGTAACCTGTTGAATAAAATTGTCCGTTTTCGTTCTTCATAAAACTGCAGGACATGAGTAACAGAATATTTTAGACACTTCCTAAAATAATTCCTAATAAAACCGCCAGTACATTTCTTAATATTGACTGCATATTTACTATATTTGAATCAAGCAAGTTATTGAACATAATTTAAAATTCTAAATGTGATTTGTTAGAATTCTAACAAATACCAATTTCACCATAAAAAACCATAAATTTGAACATCAAAAATCAACTAAGTGAAATGAAAAAACAACTACTAGCCGCACTATTCTTAATTCTTTTGCCACTATTGGCATTTTCTCAGTATCCACCTTTGGGATTAAACGCAGGAAGCTTAACCACAGGACCTGGAGGAACAGTTGACGTTCCTATTACCGCTGGAGCAAATTGGTCAAACATCACGCAAGTGGCATGTACATTTACATTTGATCCTACAAAAATCACTTTTAATTCCATGCAAAACTGGGGACTTTCTAATCCTTCTGGAGCTATTTTTGGTTCGTCTACACCCGGCGTTGTCACATTTACATGGACCAGCTTGATTACTATTGGACCAAGCCTTCCCGCTGGTGGTTTGGTATTTAATTTACGTTTCAATGTAATTGGAGCAATTGGAGACACCTCACCTGTAACGATCACAAATACACCACAAAATCACACTTGGAGCAATGGCTTTGGATGGGGTGGGTCTAATTTCACTCTTACACAGGGGCAAGTAGCAATTGCTTGTATCGTGCCGACTGCTGCATTTACTTCCACTCCAACTTATTTCAATTACCAGTTTAATAACACTGGTACATATGGTACGACATATGCTTGGGATTTCGGTGATGGAAATACA